>NZ_JACVZN010000041.1:0-22943 GCF_017151895.1 Staphylococcus sp. EG-SA-15
CGATCTTATTACGATGTTCTGTTGAAATCACTGGTCCCATTTCAGTATCAGCATCAAAACCATTACCTAATTTGATTTTTTTCACGCGATCAATAAGTGCTTGCTCAAATTTGTCTTTAATACTGTTTTGTACTAATATTCTTGATCCTGCTGAACAAACTTGACCTGCATGGAAATATCCACCATTTAACGCTTGGTCTACTGCCAATTCAAAATCAGCATCATCAAAGATAATGTTTGGATTTTTACCGCCAAGTTCCAAGGCAATATTCGTAACATTATTAGCAGCATTTTTCATAATATGCTTACCAGTCTCAATGCCACCTGTAAATGATACAAGGTCAACCTCTTTATGACCTGACATTACGTCACCAACTTCAGAACCTGCACCTAGAATAAGATTAATTGTTCCTTTAGGGAAACCAACTTCTTCCATTAATTCAAAAACACGTATCGTTGTTAATGGTGTAATTTCACTTGGTTTCATAACTATTGAACAACCCGTAGCAAGCGCTGGCGCAATTTTCCATGATGCTTGTAATAACGGATAATTCCAAGGTGTAATTTGTGTAACTACACCTACTGGTTCTTTAACAATTTTGCTTTCTGTATCTGGAATTGGTGAATCAATCATTTCGCCACCGTCTTTATCTGCTAATCCAGCAAAATACATAAACACGTTATGAATATCATCCATATCTGCATATGATTCTTCTAACGTTTTTCCAGTATCTAATGTTTCTAATCGTGCTAACGCTTCGCGATGTTCTTTAATCTTGTCCGCGATGGCACGTACTTTTTTACCTCTTGTTTCAGCAGTTTCTTGCGACCATTCACCAGACTCAAACGCACGTCTTGCAGCTAAGATTGCACGTTCTGCATCCTCTTTTGTCCCTTCAGAAACCGTAAATATCACTTCTTGATTGTAAGGATTGATAATATCTCTTGTATTTTTATTCGCGCTTTCAACCCACTCACCATCAATATATTGACGCTGAGATAAATGTTTTAAAAGTTCCATTCAACAACCTCCGTTAAGTTTGTTAAATTTTTATTTAACGAATTTTACAAACTTATGTTAGCATAGAAATGAAAAATGTGTCAATTTACAAAACAACTCAAGAATTAAGTTTTGTAAGTTCGTTAGATTTTTATTTAACGAAACATTTAACTTTAATGCTTTAAATATTTTTAATGTCTTTTTTTAGAAAAGGTTTTATAATGTATTAGTATTTATTTTAACGTGACCAAAATGATGTACGGAGGTGCAATGATGACTCGTTCTCAGAACAAACAGCAACAATTAGAACAAGCAAAAGATATTGTAATTAATTCAATTGGACAGACAATGGATTTGTATGGCACTAATAGAAGTGTAGGAAACTTATATGGCACTATGGTGTTTGAAGGCAGTATGACGCTTGATGAAATGCGTCATCAATTGCAAATGAGCAAACCAAGTATGAGTGCTGGCGTTAAGAAATTGCAGGAATTTGATATTGTTAAACAACAATTTACGAGAGGAAGCCGCAAACAACATTTTATCGCCGAGAAAGACTTTTTCATCTTTTTCCGAAACTTTTTCACTAAAAAATTTCAGCGTGAAATTGACATCAATGTCGAAGCAGTAAAAGATGCTCAAGCTATTATCAATCCATTACTTGAAAGCAGTGATTTAACTGAAGCTGAAACACAAGAGGCACAAAAAATTAAAGCTCAGCTTGATCATACACATGTTTATTACGAATGGTTAGAACAGTTAACCGAAGCGATTGAAAGCGGTGAAATTTTCAAATATTTCCCAATTCCAGAACAGCCTTCTGATTCTGAAAATTAAAATTGACTCAAACAACGACAATGATGATTATGCATGATAAAAACAATGCAATAGGTCCACGAAATAAACGGTAATTTCTATCTCAATAAATAGAAATTACCGTTTTTGTTTTATATGACAATCAATTATGGAGGTATTTTCTAGGGCTTTCTTAGATTCGTTACATTGCTTCGCCAATATATTTCAATTAGCTATTCTCGCCCTCACGTACTCTATCAATAATATTTTGTATTTGTTCACGTTTTTCATATTCATTTTCTACAAAATAAACTAACGGTTCATCTTTGATAGTAACCCAAGGTACAAGTACATCAAAATCTAATTCTTTAACCATCTCTAAACTTTGAATAGATTTTTCTCTATCACTTGAACCTAATATAACTGTACGCCATCTCTTCCCTTCAAAACATATAAAATCTCCAGTAAATAAGTAACGATGATGACCATCATCCCATAAAAACAGTGTCGTCCCTGGTGTATGTCCAGGCGCGGGAATAACTTCTAAATCCTTATCCAACATTACACGATTACTAAATTGTTTTTGAACAGAAATCTTATGTTTCAGTGCAGCCACATCATTTTCATGTATAAAGTAAGGAGCTTCAACTTGATTAGAACCTCCTATAGATTCATGATCATGATTCATCAATACTTTTGAAACACCACCTAATGATGCAAAGTCTTGTTGGGAGTCACCTAAGTGTTCGGAATGATAGATAACAATATTACCTGTTTCACGTTTTAAAATAAAAGATTTAAATAGAAATCGATTATCAAAAGGCAGTTCCGAAGTAGGTGTCGCATATAAGTTTTTTGTGATGGATTCTAAACTGTCATGTAATTTGGACTGTTTATTTTTAAATTGATTAGTCATTTTATTTCATCCTTCGATTAATTTGAATTGTACATACGCAATACCCTTTATTTAATTTAATAATCAATGAGAGTCTTTCAAACTTCGATTTAGAATATGCTTCATACAATAAATAAGTACTTGGAGCACTAAAAAATTAAATCTTTTAGTACAACATTAATGAAAACCTAAAAGTTCATCCTACAATGCTACTAAAAAAAGGGGAATGGAACAGAAATGATATTTTCACAAAATTCATTTCGTCGTCCCAGACCCGCTTTGAATTATAAATTATCGTCTTGTTCTTCTTCTGATACTTGAACGATTCGCAATGAACGACGTTCAACTTCTTTTAATTTTTCAGCACGCGTTTCAAGTTTAATTCTATCGCGCCCTAAAATGATTAAAAATGATATCATCATGAAAATAAAAATAACAATTAATGGCACACTTGCCAGTATTGAAGCAGTTTTCAATACTTCTAATGCACGTTCGCCACCAACTAGCATCAATGAAAATGGCAATAAGCACAATGCAAATGCCCAGAATAAACGATTGGCACGTAATGGTTCGCCTACCACTTTTTTCTGAGATGCTGCCGCTAAAATATATGAACCCGAATCAAATGTTGTTGCTAAGAATAAGAAAGCAGATACTAAGAATAGTACAATCATCAATGATGGGAATGGTAAATGATGCACCACTTCAATAATGGTTGCCTCTGTACCATGTGTATTTAAATATTGTGTTACATTAAACTGTCCAGAAATTTGTAAATACACAGCATAGTTACCAAAAATACCAAAGAATAATACGCATCCAAGCGTTCCATAAATAATTGTTCCTAGCACGACTTCTTTAAGGCGTCGACCTTTTGAAATTCTAGCGATAAATAAACCGATAAATGGCGCATATACTAACCACCATGACCAGTAGAATATTGTCCAGTCTTGTGGGAAATTCGTTTCTTTTCGACCTTTAATACCACCGAATGGTTCTAACCATGTTGCCATATGGAAAAAATCTCTCAACATATTTCCGAACCCTGTCACTGTCGTTTCCATAATAAAAACAGTCGGTCCAATAATAAATATAAAGGCTAAAAGTACAAAGGATAGCCAAACGTTGATATCACTTAACTTTTGAATACCTTTTTTCAATCCTGTATATGAACTAATGGCAAATATAACCGTGATTGTTAATAAAATGGCCGAACGTAAAATCATATTTTTACCATCTAAACCAGTTAATCTTTCTATGCCTGCAGAAATTAATGGCACACCTAACGCTAGTGATGTTGCCGCACCACCTAGCAATCCAAAGATAAATAAGATATCTACAACTTTACCTACAAATTTATCTGTTTGACCTTTTAAAATCGGACGACAAGCTTGACTAATTTTATACACCGGTTGTTTTTTAACAAATACTAAATAACCAATTGGTAATGCTGGTAAAACGTAAATAGCCCAAGCAATTGGCCCCCAGTGGAACATACCATATTGCGTCGCATATTGGAGTGCTTCATCACTCATACTTTTCGCGCCATTTGGTGGAACTTGATAGTAAAAAGCCCATTCAATAACGCCCCAGTATAAAATATCAGAGCCTATGCCTGCACAAAACAGCATTGCCGCCCATGTAAATGTATTAAATTCTGGTTTATCACTTGCTTTACCAAGTGTGACATTACCATATTTACCAAATGCGATATACATTACAAAGCAAAAAATCGCCAGCCCCATAAATAAATATATCGAACCAATTGAATCAGAAATGGCACTATTAATACCAGTGATGATATCTTCACTTGCTTTTGGAAAAGCCATCATAGGTATAACTGCAAAAAGAAGTACAGCTACTGTCCCTATAAAGGTCGTCCAGTCCATAACTTTCTCTTTTTTCAATTGTGCTCCCCCTAATTATTAATTTTATGAATCCTGTTTCGATTTATCTCAAAATGTAATAATTATATTGATTCACAAAATTGACAATAACTAACATTTAATAATAATGCAAATTTCATACAATTTAAAACTTGGCAATTATTGAATATTTATATAATTTTTCCCGTAATAAACAAAACCTTAATAGCGCTAAAACAATAGTGTTAAGTTATGATTTAACGAATTTAACAAATTTTACTAGGACGGCATTTAAGAATATTTATACGTTATTAACGAATATTTATTTATTGTAAAACGCTACCAAAAAGTTAGACTTCCTTCCCACTAAAATACCACTTTTCTCTTTCAACTTTTTTAAAAAACGGATATGCAACTTTTAGTATTGGTATCAAAATGATTGTTAGGTCATATTCTATCAATATATTTTTCTAAAGAATTGCTTTTATTAACTTTCAATTATGTACCTAACCTAAAAAGAAGCCAAGGCAACGAATGTTACCTTGACTTCTAATACATATTCAACTAACTATATATTCAATCATACGCGCATGCGAGAGTGATTGTTGTACATCTATAATGCGTTGATTTAAAGAACCTTTATATGGTAAATCAGGTTTGAATAAGTGTTGTATAAATAGACCATCTACTAAAACGTCAATGTATGATAATAACTCTCGACGTTCTGCACAATCATTTGCTAAATATTCATATAAAAATCCAGTCCATACCCAAATTGTCTTTTTATTTCCAAAACGTGCTCGAAATGCTTTGACAAGATTTAATGTAATATCCAAATTACAAAATGGTTCGCCACCTAATAGACTTAGCCCAGATATATAATCATGATCGCAATCATCTAATATTTCTGCTAATATTTCATCAGTGTATTTCTCGCCATATCTGAACTTTTGTGAGGCTTTGTTATAACATCCAACACAATTAAATGGACATCCTGATACATAAACACTGCATCTTACTCCTTCACCGTCAACAAAGCTATTTGATTCTATTTTAGCAATATAACCTTGTCCTTGTTTAATGTCTAAAAGTGTCATTCTTTAGGCGCTTTCATATGTTTTACTCGTGCGCAAATTTCTTTATGACGGCCTTTAATTACTGGACGTTGAACTGGATTGCCTAAGTAACCACATGTTCGTTTAACGACATCAACTGTTTTAGGATTATCATTGCCACAGTTCGGGCATTTAAATCCTTTTTCAGTTGCTTCAAAATCTCCATCGTAATCACATTCATAACAATGATCAATCGGAATATTTGTACCTAAGTAACCAACTTTGTCATAAGAGTAGTCCCATACCGCTTCTAGTGCTTTCAAATTGTGTTGCAATTTCGGATACTCACAATAGTGAATGAAACCACCACTCGCATAATAAGGATAATCTTTTTCAAAATCTAACTTTTCAAAAGGTGTAACATCTTTACGTACATCATAATGGAAAGAGTTTTGATAATATCCTTTATCTGTAATGTCTTTAATATCTCCAAATCTCTCTTGGTCTAAACGACAAAAACGATCCGTTAGCGATTCACTCGGCGTACTGTAAATACTGAACCAAATGTCATATAATTCTGTCCATTTCGTTTGATAACGTTTCATTTCTTTAAGAATTTCAAGCGTAAATGCTTTTGCTTCTTGAGATGTTTCCCAGTCTGGACCATAGAAAACAGTAGCTGTTTCATACAACCCTATATAGCCCATTGAAATCGTTGCACGTTTATTTTTAAATAACTCAGCAACATCATCTGTTTCTTTTAATTTATAGTTAAATGCGCCACTTTTATATAAAATCGGTGCGTTATTCGGTACAGCATCTTTCAAACGATTTATACGATAAAGTAATGCATCATGTAACACATCGATACGTTCATAAAAGATTTCCCAGAATTTCGTCATATTACCGGCAGATTCTAATGCCATTCTAGGTAAATTAAGTGTAACAACACCAAGATTACAACGACCATTATTTTCAAAATGACCTTCCGCATCTTTCCAACTTGGTAAAAATGAACGACAACCCATTGGCGCTTTGAAATCACCTAATATTTCTACGAGTTTGTCATAATTTAAAATATCTGGATACATACGTTTCGTTGAACACTTTAATGCTAGTTGTTTAATGTCATAGTTCGGATCTTGCGGACTAAAGTTGGTTCCTTTTTTAATTGAAAATACAAGTTTTGGGAAAATCGCTGTCGTGCGGTCTTTTCCTAAGCCTTTGATACGAGTATTTAAGATAGCTTGTTGAATTTTGCGACTTAAATGATCTGTACCTAAGCCGAATCCTAATGTTACAAAAGGTGTCTGTCCATTAGATGTATATAAGGTATTAATTTCATATTCTAGACTTTCAATCGCATCATTGATGTCTTTAGTGACTTGTTGATCAACATAACGATCAATTTCAGATTCTTTGACAAATTGCTTTGCGATATTTCTATGTTGTTCTTCATTATGTCGTGCATATGTACTAAGTAATTCGTCAACGCGGTCAACCGTACAGCCACCATATTGACTGCTGGAAACATTGGCTATAATTTGTACAAGCTGCGCTGATGCAGTTTGTATTGATTTTGGTGAAGTTACATTCGCGTTGCCTATTTCAAATCCATTATGTAGCATATTTTTAGCATCTATTAAACAACAGTTTGTTAACGGTTGGAATGGATGATAATCTAAGTCGTGAAAATGTATGTCCCCTCTTTGATGTGCATCTGCAACGTGCTTTGGTAATAAATAATTTAATGCGTAAGATTTAGAAACGATACCTGCTGTTAAATCTCTCATTGTTGAAAATGTATCACTATCTTTGTTGGCATTTTCGTTAACAATAGCAGGATCTTTAGAAATCAAACCCGTTAATGCTTCTTCGATTTGATTCATTTTACCCCTTCTTCCTATATATTGTGTCTACTCATTACGTTATACCACTATATATAGTATTTTCAAATTTTTATTAGTCTGTTAACTAAAACGTCACAAAGTTATTAACATTTAGTGAAATTCATATTTCTACACAATTATTTCATTAATTTTTAAAATTGTTCTCGAATCGTTCTGTCATTTCGACATGTTTATGCAACTATTATTTCATTTTGCACCGGGACTATAGTTTCTATTTTTCATACTTAAATCGTCACAATGCCCATCAACATTGCAATTACTAACATAACGATGGCGAATCCCCAAATCCAAAAGAATGCATACTTAATATACGTGCCCATGTTTGCCTCTGCTAAACCAATTGCCAACCATAAGGCTGGTGAAAACGGACTGACAAATGTACCTATAATATTCCCTATAACCATTGAATAAGCTGTTGATACAGACGGTACACCAAATTGCCCTGCTGTTTGTTCGACGATCGGTAACACAGCAAAATAATAAGCGTCTGTGCTAGTTAGTAAATCTAATGGTACGCCAAGTAAACCTACAATAATATGCAAGTATGGTCCTACTTCTGCAGGAATCACTTTGATTAAATTCGTCGCAATCGCTTTAAGCATACCGGTTTCATTTAGTACACCTAAAAACATACCTGCTGCAATAATCACTGCAGCCATCATTAATGCATTCGGCGCATGCGCTCTTAATCGCTCCATTTGTTCATCCACTGATTTAAAATTAATAACGAGCGCCAATGAGACACCTATCATGAATGCAAATTCAGGTGGCGCAATATTTATTAACATCGATAGAATAACAGCTAAAGTTAAAGCTGTATTCACCCATTTTATCCATGATTTTGTTCTTGCACGTCCTTTTACAGGAAACCTTACATCTTGATCTCGTTCATATACTTCAACTAATTTATGTACATCTATATCTTGTGTTTGCGGTAATTCATTTCTCTCTATTGCTTTTTTGATACGTTTCTGTTCTTTAAATCCAAGATATACCGCAAACAACATAATAAGAATGAATCCTATTATTTGAATAGGAATTAATCCATACCATAATTCATTGACACTTTTGGCTTTTAACACTGCAGCTACACGTGCCATTGGACCTCCCCAAGGTACCATGTTCATAATCGCCGCGCTTAATGCTAATAGTAAAATCAATAAATATTTATTCATATTTAACGCTTTATATAAAGGTAATAATGCAGGAATAGAAAGCAAAAATGTTACCGCACCGGCCCCATCTAATTGGGCTATTGTGCCAATTAAAGCTGTCATTGCACAGACAATGACGACATTGCCTCGTGTCATTATTATTAAGCGTTTGACAAGCGGCTTGAATAAACCACTATCGTTCATGATGCCAAAGAAAATAATAGCAAAGATAAACATAATA
The DNA here is from genome assembly GCF_017151895.1 of Staphylococcus sp. EG-SA-15. Taxonomy (NCBI): domain Bacteria; kingdom Bacillati; phylum Bacillota; class Bacilli; order Caryophanales; family Staphylococcaceae; genus Staphylococcus; species Staphylococcus sp. EG-SA-15. Next base: position 8,916 of record NZ_JACVZN010000041.1, read on the forward strand.
ACAACGTTGATGACTTGATCTAACCCTTTAGCAAAAAATCCAACCAAATCTGTCACACTATATCCTAAAATCATTGCACCTAAGCAAGGTATGATTGTCATACCAACAACTGGATTTATCTTTTTGGCAATGAGTAAACCTACAATTGAAATAATAATAATGAGCCCCATTACTGTTAACCACATATTATCACTATTCATATTATTTTCTCCCTCCACTTTTAATACAATTTACATAATCCCCCTCTTTAACTTAAATATTATAATTAATATAATTTTTTATATTTAAGTTATCTCATTTTATCAAAAAAATCTTTTTTGCGTAATAGTTAATTCGGTTATCTAATTTTTATGCAGTATCTCTAATGACTATTTGAATCCAATTGATTAATTTGAATCTTTTCATAAGTATCATTTTTAATAGCAATGGTTGAATTCTCGGTTCTATTACACAAAAAAACTGGCTAAAATTAGCTATTATTCATAGCAACTTCAACCAGTTTTTCTAATAACCTATATATTTATTAAGATTTTTCAAATCGTCTATTTCTCTATGTTAGAAATCATCTTACATATGTTTATCATCTTCGCTTAGAAATTATTAGTATGCATCCCATCTTCATTTACAAACAGACATGTTATTACTTCAAGACTGCCTTTAGACGGCACACAGTTATTATTTTTTATCCAACCACGCTAAAAATTGAGCTTGTTTAGTATCGTTTATAAATTCTTTCGTCACTATTTGTGATAACAATTGCTGCTTTTCGCTGTGATTCATATCAAGTAACTTTATTTTCTGTCGGCAAGTATATAAAAAGTCGATATACGAACTGTATGATGGTGGATATAACGCCTCAAGCTCTGCCATAATTGATTTTGTCAACTTAGGACTCGCACCATCAGTTGATACACTGATAGTTAGCTTGTCGCGGTGTAGTGCACTTGGAAATACAACATTGCCATTTGATGCATCTCCAACATTATTAAAAAGGGCATGCTCAGGTAAGGCTTGTTTTACCGCTTCATTGACACGTGGCTCATTGGTTGCTGCAATAACTAGATACGCGTCTACAATATCGCTTGGTTCAAACTCTTTTTCTTTCCATATGACGACACCTTTATCTACCATATTTTGAAGTTTTTCAGTGATTTCAGGACTGATAACCATTATGTGTTCAACGTATTGACTTAATGTTTGTGCCCGACGACTTGCAACGAGGCCTCCACCAACTATGACGACATTTTTATTTGTTAAATCTATCATTAATGGCATATTCATGTTGAGCAACATCCTTTATATCTTTTTACGTCATTTCATCTTAAAACATTTAACACCAATCGCTAATAAACATCACGTTGATAGCGTTGTTGCTGTTTCATTTGACGCAATATCGTCTCCGCTTCTTCTTGAGAAATATGACGTTCTTTTACCAATACATCTTTAATGGCTTGATGGACATCTTTCGCCATACATTTTTCATCACCACAAATATAGATTGCTGCGCCTTGCTCAATCCATTCATTGAAACGTTCACTTTCTTCCATTATACGATGCTGTACATATTCTTTGTGTTCTTGGTCTCTTGAAAATGCTAAATCTACGCGTGTTAAGTTTCCATTTTCAAGCCATTCTTCTATTTCTTCTTCATATAAAAAGTCAGAACTACGGTGTTGATCGCCAAAGAACAACCATGTTTTCCCAGTCATACCAAGTTCTTCACGTTCTTGTAAATATGCTCTAAAAGGAGCAATTCCAGTACCTGGTCCAATCATAATAACCGGTATATCTTGCTTCATCGGAAATTTGAAGTTCGGATTTTTCTTCAAATAAATTGGTACTATATCGCCTGGTTTAATTCGCTCAGCAAAATGAACCGAGCATACACCTTTTCTCTCACGTCCATGTGCTTGATAACGAACCGTACCAACGGTAATATGCACTTCATCTGGCGTTGCCATAAAACTACTAGAAATCGAATACTCTCTTGGTGGTAATTTTCTAAGGATTTGATACATATTCTCAGGTTGTAATTCTATAGTTGGAAAATCTGTTATTAAATCTATAAAGTCCCGATTTATAACATATTCACGCGCCCATGACTCATCTTGAATACGTTCAGATAATTCTTCATTGTCAAAATAGATATCTGCATTTTTCAATAATGGCAATGTTAATTTAGTAAATTCAAAATGTGATGTTAGTGCTTCAACAATAGGAACTGTATCACCATGATCATTAATTGGCACCGGAGATTGCGGATCCCAACCTAACATGGATATTAGTTTTTCAACCAATTCAGGGTCGTTTTGCGGTAATGCTACTATACAATCTCCTGGTTCATATGATTCACTAAAATCATCAAGTAAAAATTCTATATGTCGTGTTTCTTTATTTGAATCGGTACCATTTAAATTGATATTCGCTAAAACTTCTGCTTGGTATGGATTTAATTTAGAATATTTCTTTTCTTTGGCAGACTTAATTGATTCACTTATCACCGATTCACTTTGAATACCTTCTGATGTAGTATCAATCATATTAATGATGTCTGCCATCCACTTTTCTGCGTCTTCTTCATAATCAATATCACAATCTACACGCTTACATATACGCTCAGCGCCTAGATTTTCTAGTAAAGCATCTACATCTTTACCAGCTTGACAGAAAAATTCATATGTTTGATCACCTAAAGCTAGTACTGAATATCTCACATGATTTAAATTAGGTGCGTTATCGTCTTCTAAAAATTCAAAGAAATCCCATGCATTATCAGGCGGTTCTCCTTCACCATGAGTAGACGTAATAATAAATAAATCTTCTAACTGCGCGATGTTTGTCGTATCATATTCATCCATTGACATCAAAACAACTTGATGTCCGATATCACTTAAACGTTCTGAAAAAATTTCAGCTAAACGCATGGCATTACCTGATTCAGAACCATATAGCACTGTAACATGCCGCTGATTAGCTTCGATATGTGGCTCTTTATTTTGTAACATATACGTTGTTGAAGTTGCTTGTTCTTCTGATATTTGTGATTGTTGCCACACTTCTGTCTCTAATTGTTGTTGATTACTATCACTTGTCGTATCGTTACTATTAGCTAGTAAAAAACCACTAAGCCACTGTTGTTGGCTCTCTGTTAATGTTTGCAGCAGATTGTTAATCTCTGTGACTTGTTTTTCTGTAAATGGACTATTAGATGTATTTAATTTCAAATGTTTTCACCTCAATAAACTTGAAATAGATGATTGACTCTTTTTTTTATCGATAGTTTAGTCAATTTTTTAATATGTATGGTATAAATTAAAACAAACTTGAGTTGTGTCTGATAGTTATACTTGCAAATATTTACAACTTTCATGTTGCTTGAATGACATTATCAGTAATTCAGACAAAACTTTGATTATGTCGTGTCAGTTATTAATGCATACAGTAATGCATCGTTGTTATTTTTTATTTATTTACTATTTATTATGTACCAAATCAGCCTTTCAGTAAAATAGGTCAAATTACTGATTTTCTAAATATAAAATGCCTCCTAATGACATACTATTAGTACATCATTAAGAGGCTCTTGTGTTATTTGCATACTAAGCGCTCAATTTTAAATTTAAGATGAAGATTCTTGCAATAATATTTCTATATTTGTCGATATATCCAATGGATCTTCCATTGGCAAGAATCGATTTACAACATTGCCTTGTCGATCGATTATAAATTTTGTGAAATTCCATTTTATTGGGGACCCAAAGATTCCTGGTTGTTCATTCTTTAAATGCGTAAATAACGGATGTTCATCGTTCCCGTTCACAGATATTTTAGCTAGCACTGGAAATGTAACACCAAATTTCTCACGACTAATTTTCAAGATTTCTTCATTAGAACCTGGTTGTCGATTGTCAAAATTATTATTCGGAAAACTCAACACTACAAACCCACGATCCTTATATTTTTGAAACAAAGTCTCTAGTTTTTTCAATTGTTCGCTATATATACATTCTGTTGCAGTATTAACAACTAAAATCACTTTACCTCTAAATGCTTCTAATTTATAAGTTAAGCCTTTATAATCACTTACTTCGATATCATACACATTTCTATTATTCATAAGACACCCCTACACAGCCTTTTTTATATTGAATATGTTCTTTTTAGAATGTTCTGATAAAATAAGTGCGCGTTTACACCGCGAACATACATTATATAGCGTGATACATTTTTCGAGCACACGATAAATAATGTTCGAGTTTATGTTGTTGCTCAACCTATCCGATTTACCGTCTTTTTTCACCTGTCTTACTTTATTAAAATAATCACATTGTATAGCTGTATTAGTCCAGCTACAATATCTTTCGTTATAACCCCTCATTATAATCATCCTTATTTTCTATTTTTAAAAAGACAATTAGACCGCTCTTTAAACTATAGATTAATACTTAAGTTAAACTCATACATACTGATACCATACGTTAGATCTAACAATTTAAAATTCGTTATAACTATGGATTAAAGAGCTGCCCAACTCATATAATCCTTAAAAACTTCACATGTGATTGTTTATTAAGCCCTCCTTTATCTTATTAAATATCCTTATAACCCTTTTAAAATTAAACTGACACACTCATACATTGTTACACGCGACGATAAACGTCATATTATTGCATATCATTAAAACAAGTCACTTTGTATCGTGTGCGACCGAATACATATTAAATCATCAATAATGATTATTCAATTATTAAAAATAAAAACGAACATTCTATATAGAGTTTCTACTTATTGTTTTTTCATCATTGTCTACATTACTTAACATTCGTGTTTATAAGTAATATTGACCGCCAATATTTAGACACTTTATAAGTATGCCATTCATCATTTTTAATCATATTATTTTTCTTATTGATATTTCTATTCATATATTTCTGATTGTATATTTAGATATAATAATTTGTTATTGGAAAATATATGAAACAAATTTGACTCATCTTTTTCAATATCTAAATGACACGATGCATGATTTTTGAATTTTGTAATTAACTTCCTTTTAAATTAGACTGAATTATGACAATTTTCAAACATTTTAATGTGTAAATCATTGGCAAAATATACGAATTGCATTTAAATCGTCAATTTACATATATTTTTGCGTAGTAATCAATCGTTATCATTGTTATTTATCGTTACATTATTTCGAGTATCAGTATGTATTTCGGGCTTCGTTTGATAACGACATTTCTTTGTGACATCGCTTCATCAGTGTAACAACAAATACAATGATTTCGTGATGTTAGTTACCCATTTTATGTGTTGCATAAAATATGTTGTTATAAAACATTTTAAATCATTTTATATAAACAATCTATATATTTTTGGCATTTCCAAAATATCACTTGTTATATTAAAAACCGACAAGACATTTTATCTTATCGGTTGAAATTTGTTATTGTTATTTGTAATGTTTTTAGGTTTCTTTTTAATATAATATATTTCAGTGAAAATACATGATTGATTGTGATTTCACTGAAACATGGTTAATTGCGTTGTTGATGAATAACTTTAGCATAAATATAGGAAGTTATTTTGTACATCGCCATATATAGAAACGAAATTATAATGACTGCTAGTACGTAACTTGTTAAAAATATATGATGGTTATTAATACCTATCATATTTAGTAACGTATATACAATGTTACTAGAAATTAATGTGTGAATCAGTGCTACTGTTATTGGTATTGCGAACAAGAAAGTCATTTGATTTCGTGTTATCTTTGCTATTCTTCCATTATCTAAACCAAGTTTTTTCATAATGTCATAATTGTGCTGATTTGCATAGGCTTCTGAAACTTGTTTATAGTACATCATTAGAAATATTCCAATGACAAGTACAATTGATACTACGCCACCTACAAATATTAGTCCACCTGTCAAACGATCCCAAACCATTAGCATTTCTGATTTAGAATTTATTGACGCATCGTATTTTTTCGATAGCTTTTGTATTTGTGATGTTGTTAATTTCGTCTTTCCAAATACATTAAAGTTTATCGATATTGTCGAATTCTTTTGTTCATGTGCATAAAATCCTTTTACTTTTTGTAATTGATTGTTATCTTTAACAATTAAAACCATACTATCTTGAATCATCATCAAATTTAACGCATGTGCGTCAAGTTGTTTCACTTTAAAGACTTCATTATTAAGACCGACCTTAGACTGCTTTTTAAAAATAGGTACATTCGTAATCATACCTATACTTTGATTGTCTAAGTGTAATTTGTTTTGGTGATATCGATTATAATCTTGTGCAGTAAAAGCTGTAATCATTACTGATTGTCTTGAAAATATCGCGCCTTCATTACCAATGAAGTCTATTGGAATATCATCACTAGCCTGTTTTAACTTGTAATAAGCACGATTCTTTTCTAAAGAAGCTCTAAATAATGTCGTTTCATATACTTTGAAGTCTTTTGCATTAACCGAACCCTGTATATCACGTTTAATATTCTCAATTGTTTGTTGACGTTCTATTTGTGACTTAGAATTGTCGCTAAATGACAAATCATAATCATTCGTAATCAATTTCGTAATGGTATGATTCATATCACGATAGGTTGTTAATGTCATTGTGAGCGTTACAATCAAAAATGTACACAGCAAAGTGATTGTTGCAAGACTGACTGCATTCATTTTAAGACGTACACGCATCCCAACTACCACAAAAAAATACCGTGGATGATAGTAAACTTTTGATACCTGCTGCAATATACTAATAATTATTTCACTTATACCTACAAAAAATGCATAAGTACCGATAATAACTAATCCTATGACAATCCATATTTTAAAAAAGGCACCAAACGTCGTATCTTGTTGTAATGCAATAAAGTAACCTAAATATAGTGCTGCGCTTCCTATAACAATTAAAACGTAACGCAACCATCGTGATATGACACTAGAATCGGAACGATGTTGATAAGTTATCGGCCGTTGAAAATTAATACTGAACAAGTTGAATATAAGTAGCATGCCCATTAATACAGCAATGATAATCAAAGTAATAAACATCGCTACAGAGTCAAATGGATAATACCTTAACGTCGCAACTTCACTGCCCATTATTTTCTGTATAAACAAGAAAAATATCGCACCAAGTAAGTATCCGCCGGCAATACTAACGACTGAAATTATCACAAATTGTAAGATAGTTTCCATCACTACAATTAAACGCATACTTTTCTTGGTCATGCCCAATGTCATAAAAATGCTAAACTCTTTTCGTCTTTGTGACATCATAAAGTGATTTGCATAGAAAATAAAAATAAAAGTTAAAAGCGCCATAAAAAAATTAGCTATGATAATAAATGGTACTAGGAAGTCATTCTTCTGTTTTATGTAGCTATTTAACCCAATTGACACAAGCGTATATTCAATCATGAATAGTACACTTACCGCTAAAATGAATGGAATGATTACAAGTCGCTGCGTAATAAATTGACGTCGCACTATGTGCCATAACAATCTTAACTTCATATATTGACACTTCCTCCATTCACAAGTGCTAAGCTATCTGTTATTCGTTGTTGAAAAGCTAATTGACTTTCTTCGCCACGATATATTTCATGATATAGACGCCCATCTTTAATAAAAATTACTCGCTCTGCATAAGACGCATCGATATTTGAATGAGTTACCATTAAAATTGTCTGTTCCAATTGATGAATCTCTTGAAATAACATCATCAATGCCTTTGATGTTTTTGAATCAAGTGCACCTGTAGGTTCATCGGCTAGTAAAATCGTCGGTTTAGTAACTAATGCACGTGCAATGGCAATGCGTTGCTTCTGACCCCCCGAGATTTCAGAAGGATACTTGTTTAAGAATCCCTCTAAATGTAATTGTACTGCCAACTGATGTACCCTTTGTTCTATATCTTTTCGTTTAGCACCAGCTAAAATTAATGGCATCATTATATTTTCTTTATTCGTCATTGTTGGTAAAAGATTAAAATCTTGAAAAACAAAACCTACCATTTGTTGACGATACAGTGCTTTACTTTTATTTTTCATATTATTTAAATGTGCGCCATCCACAATAATGTCACCTTCAGTTAGTCCATCAAAAGAAGCAATTAAATTTAGTAGTGTAGACTTCCCTGACCCAGACTCACCCATAATTGCAACAAATTCACCAGCTCCAACTGATAAATTCATTTGATTAAGTGCTGTCGTAGCATTCAAACCTTTACCATAAACCTTTTTTACATGTTTCACTTCTAGCAACATGGCATGCACCTCATTTCTTTGTTAGTATCTATATTAAAACAAAAAAATACTAATAACATTTAAATTAGTAAAAAAATGTTACTAGTATACTTACAATATTGAAAGTTTTTATTCATCTGGAAATTGAATCGTAAATGTTGTACCCTCATTTTGTTTAGATACGACTGAAACAGGATGGTTTGTGTGTGTTGAAATTTGTTTTACGATAAATAAACCAATCCCACTTGAGTTACTTTGGCGCTGGCCATTATAACCTGAATAGCCCTTATCAAATATTTTAGGCAAGTCCGCTTCACTAATACCGATACCATTATCTTTTACGTATAATTGATTGGATTGCTCATCAAATTCAATCCATATATCTTTACCTCTCGCATACTTAAGTGCATTATTTATTAATTGTTCTATCATTAAAGAGGTCCATCTAACGTCAGTTAATACTTCGTGATGACAAGGTTCATAATGGATTTTTGTTTTTTGATCAATAAACTGTATTGAATATTTCATAATAATTGGGCGAATGATATTATTAATCGAAATTTTAGTGACAGAAATATCAGAAGTTTCATTTAATAACTTTAAATAACTAAGTGCTAAACTTGTATAGTTATCAATTTGAATAACCTCTTGACGAACACGATTCACAACATTAGGCTCATCTCTTTCAAGTAACAGTTGTGCTGCAGTAATGGGTGTTTTCATTTGATGTACCCATGTTAAAAAGTAGCTCTCTACATCATTTTTATATTCAATTTGTTCATTTTTAAGCTGATACAACGCATTTTCTAAGTTTTCAATTTGTTGTTGTTGGCTTATAGTTTTTACAAAACTTAAATATTTAATACCTATGAATATGAGTAATAATAATAAAATAACGCCAAGTGCTAGTAAATATGCTTCTAATGGCAAATGATACAGGTAAAACATTAAGCCAAATAAAGCAAAAATAACTATGACTATTGCTATTTCCTGAGTAATACTTTTAAGAAAGGTCATTACATTCACCCTATACTTTATATCCGACATTTTTCTTTGTAATGATAAAATCATTAACGCCAATAGTATTTAATTTTTTACGCAGGCGCGTCATGTTAACAGCTAATGTGTTATCATCTATGAAGTTTTCTGATTCCCAACATTTTTCAATTAAAGCAGTTCTACTTACATATTTATCTTCATTTTGAAATAATAACTTTAATATTTGTAATTCAGTCAAAGATAGCTGTATGCTTTGTTCTTGATACACGACTTTTGCTTCATCTAATATTAATGTACAACCTTTAACCGTCAATGAATCATTAGCTACTGACAAGTCATAAGTTCGTCTCAATAATGCTTGAATTTTGGCAATCGTTAATGACAAGTTAAATGGTTTTTCGATAAAATCATCTCCCCCCATTTGTATTGCCATAATTTGGTCCATATTATCAATACGGGAACTAATAAATATAATTGGCACATTAGATGTTTTTCGGATTTCTTGACACCAATGAAAACCATTTAACGTTGGCAAATTAATATCTAGCAATACAAGCTGAGGTTGATGTTGGTTAAAGATAGACAGTATATCATCAAATTGTTCAACGACAATAACACCGTAATTCCATTTTTTAAGTTCAGATGCTAAACTTTCTGCTATAACAAAATCATCTTCAACAATTAATATTTTCATCTATAATCTTCTTCCTTCAATTGAATTATCCTTTGTTATCTTTTTGTTCTTTAGCCTGCTGCAATGACGGCTCTTGATTTGAACTTTCCGTGTCATTTGTATTTTGATTTAGTGTATTTGCTTTTTCTTTCTCGAGTTGCTTTTTCTTCGTACGTTTACGCTCTTCTAAAATAGACAACACTATAAAGAATATGATTAATAATGGAGATAACATTACTAGTATCATTTTTCCACCTCAAATTATATTTAATTCTATATTTTCACACGCTTCTATTCTAACGCTTTCTATAACAAATTGTCATATATATTCATTTTTTGTTATTCTAAATCACTCTGTTTACATATTTTTAACTAAAACTACATAATTGCTCAAAATTCCTCTTTTACACTGAAGACATAGTCATATACTCAGGAGGATGTCTTATGTTATCAGTTAAAAAAGCCACAAAATTTGCAGTTGCTAACCTTATTATCGTGTCAACAGTTTTCAGTTCTGTCACACCTGCAATTGCGCAATCCGATAAAAGTTCTAAAGATGAAAGTTTCGCGGTTGGTAATACTAAAAATCCAAAAAATGTTATCTTTTTAGTTGGCGATGGCATGGGTCCATCATTTAACACAGCTTATCGTTATTATAAAAATGATTCGCATACCAAAGAAATGACCCCTACTGCTTTTGATTCATATTTAAAAGGCACAAATCGTACATATTCAAATGACCCAAAACAGAATATTACTGATTCTGCAGCTGGCGGAACAGCCTTTAGTTCTGGCCATAAGACATATAATGGTGCCATCGGTGTTGACAGTAACAAGCAGAAAGTAAAGACAGTGCTTGAACGTGCAAAAGAAAAAGGTAAGTCGACTGGTCTTGTTTCAACAGCTGAATTAACAGATGCAACACCAGCAGCATATGCTGCACACGTGACTTCTAGAGATGATAAAAACGAAATCGCTAAACAATTTTATAAAGATAAAATCAACGGAAAGCATAAAGTTGATGTTTTATTAGGCGGTGGCGCTAAATATTTCGGTAAAAGTAATGGCAATTTAGATAAAAAATTCAAAAAAGATGGTTACGACCTTGCCACGAACAGTAAGGAGTTATCAAAATCTGATAAAGATAAAGTTCTTGGTTTGTTTGCAGATAAAAATATGCCACTTGCAATAGATGCTTCTAAAGACGAACCATCATTAGCTGATATGCAACAAAGTGCACTTAGTAAGCTTGAGCGTAATAAAAAAGGTTTCTTTTTAATGGTCGAAGGTGCTTCTATAGATAAATCAGCGCATTCCAACGATATTACAGGCGTTATGTCTGAAATGGAAGGTTTTGAAAAAGCATTCGATGACGCCATTCAATATGCTAAGAAACATAAAGATACACTTGTCGTTGCAACAGCAGATCACTCTACTGGTGGTCTAACAATTGGTAAAGATAAAGGATACGAATGGAATCCTCAACCGATTAAATCTATGAAACACTCTGGATCATATATGACAGAAAAAATTGCTAAAGGTGAAGACCCTGAAAAAGTTATTAATGAAGGTTATGGATTTGAATTTTCACAAGATGATATGAAAAAGGTTAAAAAAGAGAATAAAAAGCTAAAAAGACTACTTAAAAAAGAAAAAGACGAAAAATCCGCAGAAGTAGAAACGCAAACAAAAGCCCTACAACACGCTATTCAGAAGCCAGTAAATGATAAATCTTATACAGGGTGGACTTCCGATGGACATACAGGCGAGGATGTTAATACCTACGCTTACGGACCTAGATCAGAATCATTTAGTGGTAATATCGAAAATACAGAAAGCGCAAAAATAATATTTGATATATTCAAGTAAAGCATAAAAAAATTCCCGAGCACTATAACAAGGTGTTCGGGAATTTTTTATGGTTTAATTTAGTACTCAATGTTAGGTGCTTGGTTAACACGTTCTTGGTATTTTTTAAATGCGAAGTATAAACCGCCAACTAATGTTAAAATAACTGCTAATTTTTTCATCATTCAAACTCCTTTCTAAGATGTGTTGAAACTGAGTTCAATTAAATTATATGTTTTTATTATACACTTTTTGACATATTTTTTAAATTTAAGAATGCGAAGATTTTTAACATTTCTGATGCTAGCTTTCTTTTTCATCTTTCAAATGCTTAATAAAATCAAAGCCAGGTCGCCCTTTAGCCAATGCTTCCATCACATCATACCAATCCGAACCGACTTGTTGATATATATTTTGCAATAATTCATCTTGCGCCTTGTTCAATTCAGCAATGAGTTGATCGCCTTTATCCGTCGAATATAATTTTTTGACACGTCGATCAGTCTCTAAAACTTTTTCAATAATGAGACCTTGCTCTTTTAATTTTTGAAGTGTTGCATGTGATCCTTGTTTAGAAATTTCTAATATTTCTAGTAATGATTTAATAGTAATACCAGGTAATTTATTGATAAAAAACAAAAAACGATGATGCTGACGACTCATACCATACTTCTCTATAATTTCATCAGCGGTAGTAATAAAGGTTTTATATGCAAAATAAAACAACATATGCTCATAATCGTTTTTATTGGTCGACATGATGATGACTCCTTTCAAAGCGTTAACCTCATTATAATAAAATTTATAATGTAAGTCATACAAATGATGATAAAACTATAAGCTAAATCTAAGTTTCACGAGAAACATTTTTGTGTATCAGCAAATTGCGCCAATCATATTAATACAAATTTAATTTAAACACTTAGAAATGTTAGTCGTGCGTAAATAGTTTGTATCTCTCACTCTGTGTATTTAATGCAACCACATATTTTCCAGGAAATAATTAATCATTCACCATCCATGTTATAGCAAGCTTAATCGCTTGGTCCCAATATGCATAATCATGATCTCCTGGTCCATCTTCAAATTGATAAGGAACATTTTTGCGTGATAAATAATCGATAAAATCTAAGTTGTCTTGATATAAAAAGTCTTGTTTACCACACATAATGAGCAATTTTGGAATTTGTTTATCTTCAGCTACAGCTTTGTCTAGCAAGTAATACGGATCATGTTCAGTTCCTTTAACACTTGAAAGATTGCCAATTATGGCCTCTTTTGAAAAATCATTCCACTCTAGATCCATTAAATTTTGCGCTTCAAACACAGCAGATAATGGTACAGCTTTGGCAAATTTATCCCCTTGTGTTAATGCAAATTTAATTGTGCCATATCCTCCCATAGAGTGACCTGCTATAAAATTGTCATCACGCTTTTTGGAAAGTGGAAATATTTGATGAACATAATCATACACTTCCAAAATATAATCATAATAGCTATGACCATATGCCATGTTAGCATATGCGCTATGATCCACATTGGGCATAATCACAGCTAATTTGTGTTCATTCGCATACCTTTCTATGCTTGTATATCTCATATATGTCGTTTCATCACTTGATAATCCATGTAACAACATTAAAGTTTTTAATGGTTTAGCAGTTGTATCGTTATTAAAGAAGCTTTGATCTTCCGGTAAAATGACTGTCAAATTTTGATGCATACCAATTGTTGGTGAATGATAGTTTAATGAAATATAAGCCATACGTCATGACCCCTTTCTAATTCTACTTTATCAACATTTTACGCTTAAACAATTCACTTTAAAATCATTTTCAACAAAAAAACCGAATACAAATGTATTCGGCCTAAAAAAGTATTTACGCTTTTTCTTTATGATCTTGCTTGCGTTTTCTAAACAATAGTAATGATCCTAATAATGCCATCATTGCACCAAATAAAGTTGCATTTGTGTTTTCGCTCTTATCTCCTGTTTCTGGTAAAGCATCAGTTTTGTGTTGTTTTGATACCTTATTAGAATGGTTTACTTCACCTTTAGGATTTGATGGTGCTTTCTGTTCATTATTTGGTGGTGTAACTCTTGAATCGGAGTCGCTATCTGAGTCCGAATCGCTATCTGAATCTGAGTCACTGTCTGATTCTGAATCGCTGTCTGAATCTGAATCACTGTCTGAGTCTGAATCGCTATCTGAGTCTGAGTCGCTGTCTGAGTCTG
>NZ_JACVZN010000042.1:0-20448 GCF_017151895.1 Staphylococcus sp. EG-SA-15
CCATGCTTAATTACCTCTACTTTTTAAATAACTTTTTTGGATATCGTGTAAGTAATGCTTTACTTCACTTTGATTATATTTCTTGAAGTATGATGGATAGTAATCAGACATATCTTCAAATAAATAATTATATATTTCCGACTCATCAATATTGATACCGAAATGAGATAACGTAATATATGGGAAAAGTGTTTCAATTTTTACTATTGCTTGAGAAATTTCATAATCATTTAAAGCTTGATGATGTAATGAAGATTTCAATTCATTAATTTCAACAATTGCTTTACTAATTTCATTTTGAAATGATAAATCATTGATTTCTGCTAGTAGCGTATAAAAATGTGCACTAATTAAATCTCCAATCAAAATGGAATGTTTAGACAAATGATTATATGTAATGTCATCAAGGTGTCTCATTGATGTGTCAATTGTGAGGCATGCTACTTTGGCAACATCTGGAATATCATATGAATCAAGTAACTTACCTAACCGATGATTAATATTAATGGATTCATATTCTGATACACCCTTTAATCTTTCTTCTATTTGTCTTTCCAATTTGCTAACAGTTGTTTCCATGTCTACACCTCACGATATTATCACTATTCATATTAACATTATATGTAAGAAATTAAAATCTTTTGAAGCATTAAGATTACTTATCATTTTTAAATTTCAATTTAAACTAACAGTAATTTATGTAGCTTTTGTAATTCTCATAACAACCTTTACTTCATTTACATTATTCATCTTTTTAAATAACGTAAAATACTATAGTAGATATGGTTACCTTTTAAGTAAATTCAACGCTAACAATTAATCTCATTATTCATATGTATATTTTGTAGTTGCTATTTTTATCAAAACTATGATGTCATGTAATATTTTGAACGCTTAAACAATGAATGTTCCAAAGATTAAAAACTTAGAAGAACATTACAATTTATGTACAGGTTGTAAGTATTAAAAGCAAAATAAAAAGCCCTTATTCAGGGCTTTTTAAGTAAAATTATTTTACAGCATCTTTTAATGCTTTACCAGCTTTGAATGCTGGAACTTTACTTGCTGGGATATCAATTTCTTTACCAGTTTGAGGGTTACGACCTTTACGTGCAGCACGTTCACGTACCTCAAAGTTACCGAAACCAATTAATTGTACTTTTTCACCTTTAGCAAGTGAGTTTTGGATTGATTCGAATACAGCATCTACTGCTGAACCAGCTTCTTTTTTAGTTAAATCAGCTTGCTCTGCAACTGCATTGATTAAATCTGTTTTGTTCATTAGACATTCACCTCCTGAGGTTTGATAATGATATGTTTATATCATTATGGTAAAACTTTAACACAAGCATTACATAAATCGCAATCATTTATGTGGCAAAAACGTTGAATTTAAGCCATTTCTATTCATTTTACGTAATTATTAGCCGTATATGTGTAATAATACACATTTTATTCAGATTTTTTATCGCGCTCCATTAAATCTTTTACGCATTCTTTTACTGAGATATTTTCAAATAATACTCTATATAATGCATTTGTAATTGGCATATCCACATTTTTTTCTTTAGCTAAATGATAAACTGATTTAGTTGTATAAATACCTTCAACAACCATATTCATTTCAGATAATGCTTGATCCATTGATTCACCTTGTCCAAGTTTATATCCTAATGTGAAATTTCTAGAATGTGTTGATGTGCAAGTAACGATTAAGTCACCGATACCACCTAAACCTAGAAATGTCATAGGATCGGCACCTAACTTTTCACCTAATCTACTAATTTCCGCTAAACCACGAGTCATTAATGCAGCTTTTGCATTATCACCGTAGCCAATTCCAGCTACGATACCACTTGCTACTGCGATGATATTTTTCAATGCACCACCAAGTTCAACACCAATCAAGTCATCATTCGTGTACACACGCAAATAATCATTCATAAATAAATCTTGCGTTAATTTACTTACACTTTTATCTTTTGATGAAGCAGCAACTGTAGTTGGTTGCTTGACTACAACTTCTTCCGCATGACTTGGCCCTGACAACACGCCAATACCTGCATTATATTCAGGTGAAATAGAATCTTCAATCATTTCTGACACACGTTTAAACGTCCCATTTTCAATACCTTTAGCAACATGTATAAAAGTCTTTTTAGAGGTCAGCTTATCATTAATTTGAGAAGCAACTTCTCGCATTGCTTTAGTAGGTAAAGCCATTAAGTAAATATCTGCAAATTGAATTGCTTTGGTCATATCTGAAGTAGCGATGATGTTAACATCTAATTTCGCGTATTTTAAATACTTTTTATTTGTATGACATGTATTTAATTCATCAACAGCATCTTGATTTTTACCCCACATCAAAACATCATGTCCATTTTCTGCAAGAACATTGGCAAGGGCTGTCCCAAAACTTCCCATACCAAAAACGGTAATTTTAGTCATTGTTATCCCCCAATCGTTAATTTCTCTTTCGAGCTATAATATGAATTGGTGTACCTTCAAAACCAAAAGCGGCACGGATTTGATTCTCTAAATAGCGTTTATAAGAAAAATGCATTAATTCTACATCATTAACAAATACAACAAATGTCGGTGGTTCTATAGCAACTTGTGTTGCATAAAAGACATTCAAACGTCTACCTTTGTCTGTTGGTGTAGGGTTCATGGAAATTGCATCAGTAACAACTTCATTTAAAGTTGAACTTTGAACACGTTTTTTATGGTTTTCACTTGCTTCATTAATGTAAGGGAATAATGTACGTAATCTTGTGCGTTCTTTAGCAGACACAAAAGCAATTTGTGCATAATCTAAAAATTGGAATTCTTTACGTACTTCATCTTCAAATTTCTTCATCGTTTTACTATCTTTTTCCACAGTATCCCATTTATTTACGACAATCACGACTGCTTTACCTTGTTCATGTGCATATCCTGCAACGCGTTTATCTTGTTCAATGATGCCTTGTTCTGCATCAATGACCACTAAAACAACATTTGAACGTTCAATCGCTTTTAAAGCTCTTAGTACTGAATATTTCTCAGTTGATTCATATACTTTTCCTTTTTTACGCATACCAGCAGTATCGATTAAAACATAATCTTGTCCATCATAACTATACTCTGTATCAATAGCGTCTCTCGTTGTCCCTGCAACATTAGAAACGATAACGCGATCTTCACCTAAAATAGCATTTACTAAACTTGATTTACCTACGTTTGGTCGTCCAATAATGGATAGTCGAATTGTATCTTCATCATAAGGATCTTCTTCCTCTTCACCAAAATGAGAAACAACTGCATCTAACAAGTCACCAAGACCTAAACCATGTGACCCTGATATCGGATACGGTTCACCAAATCCTAATGAATAGAAATCATACACGTCTGTACGCATTTCCATATTATCTACTTTGTTAACCGCTAATACGACCGGTTTTTTAGATTTGTATAAAATTTGAGCGACCATTTCATCGCTTTGTGTCAATCCTTCACGCACGTTAACCATAAAAATAATAACATCCGCTTCATCTATGGCGATTTCTGCCTGCGCTCTAATTTGTGTTTGGAATGGTGCATCACCAATTTCAATACCACCTGTATCAATAATATTGAAATCATGTGTTAACCATTCACCTGAAGAATAAATACGATCTCGTGTTACACCTGGCGTGTCTTCCACAATCGAAACACGTTCTCCAACTATTCTATTAAAAATTGTAGATTTACCTACATTAGGCCTACCTACAATAGCTACTATAGGTTTAGTCATAAGCTAACTTCCTCTCTTTCTTATATCTTTTTAATAATATCACATGAGACTGTGTATTCAAAATGAGTTTATTACTGTAATGATAAAAATCAGCACTTAAAACTTTATCTTTTTAAACACTTAGTTAAATTTGTCCACGTTATCATTACGAGTATATTTTGTTACATAAAAATACTCCACATGCAATCATAAACATGTGGAGTTGACTATTAAATATTAAATTATAGTTTAAGATTTTTAAGTTTATCACCAATCATATCGCCAATTGTTGGATTATCTTCTTCTTCGCTTTCTAAGTACGCCTTAGTCGTAGAAGGATCACTTTCAACAACATCTTCGTTTGGTAATGTTGCTTTAATAGATAGTGATACTCTTTCATTCTCTTCATCAATACCTAATATTTTAACATTTACTTGTTGACCAGGTTCTAACACTTCACCTGGCGTACCAATGTGTTTGTGTGCAATTTCAGAAATATGTACAAGTCCTTGTACACCTGGTGCAATTTCAACAAATGCACCAAAGTTTGCCAATCTTACTACGACACCTTCAATGACATCATTTTCGTGGAATTGACCTTTAATATTTTCGAAAGGTGTTGGTAACGTATCTTTGATTGATAATGAAATACGTTCTGTATCTCTATCAATAGATTTAATTTTAACTTTAACATCTTGACCAATTGAAACTACTTCTTCTGGTGTTTGAACATGTTCGTGAGAAAGTTCAGATACATGCACTAAACCATCAACACCGCCAATGTCTATAAATGCACCAAATTGAGTTAAACGCGCTACTTTACCATCAATAACATCGCCTTCATTTAAAGATTGTAATAATTGATCTTTTTTAGCATCGTTTTCTTCTTGTTCAACTGCTTTACGGCTTAAAATGACTCTATTATTTTCAGGATCCAATTCTTCAACTTTAATACGAATTGTTTGTCCATCAAACACAGAGAAATCCTCAATGAAGTCTGTTGAAATTAGTGAAGCCGGAACAAAACCTCTTTGTCCTACATCAACAACCAAACCACCTTTAACAACTTCTGTTACTTTCGCTTCGATGATTTCATTATTATCTAATTTTTCTTGTAAATAACTATAAGACTTCTCAGTTTCAAGTTGTCTTCTAGATAAGATGTAAGCTCCAGTTTCATTTTCTTCATCAAACTCAACTTTAGTGACATATGCTTCAACTTCGTCGCCCTCTTTTACAACTTCACTTGGGCTATCAATATGATGCGTAGATAGTTGACTAATAGGAATAATCCCATTAAATTTACCACCGTTGATATGAACAACAACTTGCTTGTCTTCAACTTGTTGTACCTCGCCAGTGACTTTGTCACCTTCTTTAATATCGTTAATCATTGATTCATTGAATTCTTCAGTCATCTTGTTTGCCTCCTTATACACTACATATTTATAACATCTTATAAACTGACAGAATTGTCAAGAAATTCTACCTCGATTACATTTTGCGAAATAGTCATATACATAAATATGTCACTTTATCATATTCAAGTCGTCATATCGATAAATATTTATTACAACCATTTTTGTATCAAAGTAATACAGTTTGCTATGTTTATACATATTTTTTGTATAAAAATTAGCATAGCTTACTATTTTGTTTTATAAGTCTGTCATTTCATTGTTCTCTACAAGATATATTATAGTAAAATTTTATACTTTTATAAAACAAAAAGCCACGTAATTGAGAAACTTTTACATTTTGTTAGTAAGAAGTGTGTATATTAGGCATCATTCTTTAATCATTATATTTGTTAATCGTAATAATAAGTCATTGCTAAATAGCACTTTAATATTGATGTATTTTAAAGCATCTCTTTAATTTTAAAAAAGTAAATTTAAATAACATGCTATTTTAGCTTTTTTGTTAATACAATTCATAGGTTGTTTATAAATCAGTTGAATTACTAATATGCTTGGTTTAATTACGCACTTTTATTTCTAGTATTATCGTTATTCGTTTATAAATTAACAAAAGACCATTTCTATTCGATTAGAATAAAAACAGCCTTTTCCGTTCATCAAGTAATTATAAATTTTATTAATGTTAGCTTCTTAATTATTTAATTTGACTCACCATCGCTAAAATTTCGTCAGTAACTTCTTCAATCGACTTGCCTGTCGTATCTAATGTCACTGCATCATCTGCTTTTCTTAATGGTGATATTTCACGGTTCATGTCATATTGATCACGAGCTTCAATATCACGTTTTAAATCTTCAAAATTTGATTCGATACCTCTTAATTGATTATCTTTATATCTTCTTTCTGCTCGCTCTTCAACTGATGCAATCATATATACTTTTAAATCTGCATCTGGTAGCACTACAGTTCCGATATCGCGACCATCCATTACGATACCTTTTTCTGCAGCTAACTCTTTTTGTTTTTTAACGGCGAATGAACGTACTGGCTCTTTAGATGCAACGTATGAAACATGTTGCGTCACATCATTATTTCTTAAAAAGTCTGTTACATCTTCGTTATCTAAAATGACACATTGACCTTTATCTGCTTTATAAGTTAAATCTAATGTTGTTTGGTCAACTAGTTTTGCAAAGTCCTCAGTTTTGTTTAATTTTAAATATTTGTATGTTAATGCACGATACATTGCTCCTGTATCGACATAAATCATTGATAGTTCGCTGGCTACACGTTTCGCAATTGTACTTTTTCCGGCAGCAGCTGGACCATCTAATGCAATATTAATGGCTTTCATGCGTCATTTCCCTTCCTTGTCGTTTTATGAATAATATTTTATCATAATTAGGTAAATTAAATATAGGAGGAAATATATGAAACATCTACTTGTTATTCATACTGGTGGCACCATTAGTATGTCACAAGACCAATCTAATAAAGTAGTAACAAATGATATCAACCCTATTTCAATGCATCAAGATGTCATAAATCAATATGCACAAATAGATGAATTAAATCCTTTTAATGTACCATCACCTCATATGACAATCCAACATGTTAAACAATTAAAGGATATTATTTTAGAAGCAGTAACAAATAAATATTATGATGGTTTCGTTATCACGCATGGTACCGATACGTTAGAAGAAACTGCCTTTTTACTTGATTTAATATTAGGTATCGAGCAACCTGTTGTTATTACTGGCGCAATGCGCTCGTCTAATGAAATTGGTTCTGACGGATTATATAATTATATTTCCGCTATTCGCGTTGCCTCTGATGAAAAGGCCCGTCATAAAGGCGTGATGGTTGTATTTAATGATGAAATTCATACGGCGCGTAATGTTACCAAAACACATACGTCTAATACAAACACATTTCAAAGTCCAAATCATGGTCCGCTAGGTGTATTGACAAAGGATCGTGTGCAATTCCATCATATGCCATATCGCCAACAAGCATTGGAAAATGTCAATGACAAACTAAATGTACCATTAGTAAAAGCATATATGGGTATGCCAGGTGACATTTTTAGTTTTTATAGTCGAGAAGGTATCGATGGTATGGTTATTGAAGCGTTAGGACAAGGCAACATACCTCCAAGCGCATTAGAAGGCATTCAACAATTAGTATCTTTAAATATACCTATTGTGCTAGTTTCACGTTCCTTTAATGGTATTGTGAGTCCAACTTACGCATACGATGGTGGTGGTTACCAACTCGCACAACAAGGTTTTATTTTTTCTAACGGCTTGAATGGTCCAAAAGCAAGATTAAAATTATTAGTCGCGTTAAGCAATAATTTAGATAAAGCTGAAATCAAATCATATTTTGAATTATAATGAATACGTAACATAAAAAGGTCTATGTACAATCATTAGTCATCAACCTCATTTGACATATCATGAATGTCAGTCGTTGTAAAACTAAGTTATTTAGTACATAGACCTTTATTTTTATGATTCTAAGGGCGTTTGTTTCTTAGCTAGCATGCTTTGAGCAATAATGCCCCCGTGGAATTTACCATTTTCAATAAAAATGGTATTCGCATCGTTCCCTGCAGCAATTACACCTGCAATATAGCAATTTTCGATATTTGTTTCGTATGTTTCTTTATTATACATAGGCGCTGTTCCAAATTCATTTGTATTAATTTGAATGCCTACAGATTTTAAAAATTCATAATCGGGATGATAACCAATCATCGCAAATACATAATCATTGTGTATCGTTTTACTTTCACCATTTACTTCATAAGTCACAGTATCTTCAGTTATTTGGGTAACATTAGCATTAAATTCCATGTCAATTTTTTCATGATTTACTAATGCTGTGAAATTTGGAAGTATCCACGGTTTAATTGAAGGCGAATAATCTCCACCACGATATAGAACCGTCACGTTAGCACCAGCTTTTTCCAACTCCAAAGCAGCATCGATAGCCGAATTCTTACCACCGATAATTACAACATCTTGATCAAAATACGGATGTGCCTCTTTAAAATAATGGAACACTTTAGGTAAATCCGCACCTTCAACTTCTAATGTATTATGCTGACCATAATAGCCTGTCGCGATTGTTAAAAATCGACATTCATAAACATCTTTCGTCGTAGTAATAGTAAATTTATTATTCATTTTTTTAACAGTTAATACTTCTTCAAATGCATTTACTTTTAATTGATGATGTTTTACAACTTCTCGGTAATAAACTAGCGCTTGATTACGTCTTGGTTTACTTTCTTCAACGATAAACGGTACGTCCCCAATACTTAATTTATCACTTGATGAGAAAAATGTTTGGTGAGTAGGATAATTGTAGATTGATTCAACGACATTACCCTTTTCAATAATTAAGGTATCAATACCTTTTCTTTTTTGTTCAATAGCCGCACTTAATCCGCATGGCCCTCCACCAATTATGATACTTTCAACTTTTTGCATTGTTTCGGCCTCCTTTAATCCCAAACTATTATAACAGTTCAGTGATTGATGCGCTAAGTCTGTGCTTGAAGATTTATGATATATTTTTGACAATTTGTTTAATGTGCATAGAGAATTGTTAGCTACGGAGTTGAATAACACTACAATTTAATATGTTGATTTATTTTTTATTCTTCCTCGTTAAATTTGTTGATTGTGGTGTTTTATCTTTTTGATGACTATTTAAAAAGTTTAATTGATATGCCAATATTCGAGACAAGACCTTGTTAAATAACAAACTTTGAAAAATGAAAAAACCGCTACATACTTATAAGCGCAATTTAAGTTCTCCAAAATATTTAGAGATACTTATAATATGCACGTTTGTATATAGCAGTTCAGTTACAATTTATATAGTTATATTATGGAATAACGATTTGTTGACCGTTTCTAATATTGTTACCACTTAAACCATTGGCACGTCTAATTTTTTCAACATTTTCCGGTGAACCTGAACCGTAGTATTGAATTGCGATACGGTATAAGTTTTCTTGACCATTCACTGTATGTCTTTGGCCACCACCTTGACGTTGTTGTTGCTGTTGTTGATTTTGATTAGCTTGTTGTTGATTTTGATTATTTTGTGCTTGATTGTTCGCTTGATTAGCGTTGTTTTGATCATTATCAGATTCATCTTTAGTCGCTTTGTCTTGATCCTCTTTTGATTTATCACTGTCTGTAGATTTTGATTTATCTTTAGAAGCGTCTTTAGATGTGTCTTTGTCTTTACTTTCATCAGCATTATTTTTATTTGTATTCGCGATTTTATTTTCTTTTGTACCATTATTATGATTGTTTAATGCCATGCCTCCAAATATCGCTAATGCACCGATAATTAGTACAGCTGCAATTAAAGGTAACAATACTTTGGCCATGCCACCTTTTTTACGTTCTTTATCTCTGTCATGATTGTCATGTTCATCATGGTTTTGGCTTGCATTATTAGAGGCATGTGGTTTTGAAGCGGCAGAAGCACTTTTACTTGCTGCGCCTCCAGCCAAACCTGCTGTTCCAGCACCGATCGCTGCACCTTTTTTGCCATTATGATGATCTTTAGACTTATCTTGAGACGCTTTATCCTCAGTCGAGTTATTCGACTTGTCAGAATTACTTTTGTTTTGAGCGTCATTTGAATGTTTCTTAGCTTTAGAAACACCCATTGCACCAGCTGCACCTGCAACACCCGCTGTTCCAGCACCAATTGCTGCGCCTTTTTTACCACTATGATGATCTTTAGATTCATCTTTGTCTTGCTTAACAGTTACATCATCATGTTTATCTTTTGATGTATTTGCTTGGTTAGCACCTGTTGCAAAATATGGTTTAGGTTGCTGAGATTGTTCAGCTTCACTCTTATCAGAAACTGTTGAATGCTCAGTGTTATTTTCTGCTTCTTTAATAGTCTCGTGTTTATCATTGTCTTCGATTGGTTCTGGATGTGATTTATCCATTGCAAAAGCATTCTTATTATAATATTCCTCTTCATGTTGAGGTGTACTGTCTTGATGGCTAGGTTCTTGACTTTCAGTACTGTGTGATGATTCGACTTGACGATCATCTATTGTGCCAGCCTCATTTTGAACATTGTCTTCAGATGTTTGTGATTCATTGTGAACTTGTTTATTATGATTCGTTGCTAAATCACGGCGTCTTTTTCTTCTTTGGGCATTTCTTGGCGGAAACTGTTGCTCCGTATTCTCTATTGTATCCTGATGTTCTAATTCTGATTGGTCTTTTTCAACATCTTCCGTATGGTCTTGATGTGAATTTGTGTCTATCGATTGACGATTTTTTTCAAAGTCATCTTTAAAATTATTAGACATAGCCATCTTCCTTTCTATTCTATTACAATGATTTTACATAAAATATACCCACATGACATATGTTTATGTATATTTTTCAAAATTATTTCAATCATTTTTCAATTGTGTATACACTAATTATAGCTTGTCAATTTTCTTTTAGTAAAGTAATACTATCTGAGAAATAAATTTTGCAACTTTTCATCAAATCCAATACTTCTAATTACCTTCTTCTTATTTAAAATTGCGATATCAGTTATATTAGAATCATTGTCACAACATCGATCTTGTGCCGGTGGATATTCACCGAAAAATTCTAATAAATACTTCCGTCTACATTGATCCAATTTGCAATAGCCAATCATGCGAAAGAATCCTAATTGCTTTCGTTTAAATGATTGCTTAAATATCTGTTTCAAGGCGCCGATACTATAGAATGATTGCAACGTTGTCAAAACGGCTTGTTTATCGGGAGCTAAAAATTCTCCTATTTCGAAATTTTGTACATCTTCTTCTGTTATCATATCTGCAAATAATAACGTTTCTAAAATATATTTATCGTCCGGTTGGAATAAACTAATTGCCTGACTTAGTTCACCATCGCGACCCGCACGGCCAATTTCTTGAATGTAGTTAGAAGGACTTGTTGAAAGATGAAAGTGAATGATTGTGCGAATATCTTTTTTATTAATTCCCATACCAAAAGCACTCGTTGCGACTATAATCGGAATATCATTATTTAAAAATTGTTGTTGAACTGTGTGTCGCTCTTGATAATTCATATCACCATGATAAATACCTGTAAGAAAACCTGAATCATAAATAAGTTGCGCTAAATTCAGACACATCTTTTTCGATGAGACATAAATAATCGTTGGTCCCGA
Organism: Staphylococcus sp. EG-SA-15; assembly: GCF_017151895.1. Taxonomy (NCBI): domain Bacteria; kingdom Bacillati; phylum Bacillota; class Bacilli; order Caryophanales; family Staphylococcaceae; genus Staphylococcus; species Staphylococcus sp. EG-SA-15. The sequence goes on from NZ_JACVZN010000042.1 coordinate 11,404, forward strand.
CTGTTGTAGAAACGGCAGCAACCATTCAATTTTATCTTCATCATCATGAAAATTAAGATGCTTAAAGCTTATATTTGGGCGATTCATTGTAGTTTTAATAACATTGAATTGAATCGCTAACATTTCCGTCAAATCATCTTGTAAATGCGGTGGTGCAGTTGCTGTCAATGCTAAGACAACCGCTTCTTTAAAATGCTTTGTTACTTTTCCTATTAGAGCATAATGTGGTCTGAAATCATATCCCCATTCAGATAGGCAATGTGCTTCATCTAGAACAATCATGCCAAAGTCTATCATAGATATTAATTTAAAATTTGACGGTTGCAGGAGAAATTCTGGACTTAGAAAGATGAAGCGGCTATGTCGTAAACATTTAATATTATGCTTTTTCTCAATTTCATCCATACCAGAGTGAATACATGTTACACGTTTTTCTCCATTTATTTTCAACTGCATAACTTGGTCATCCATTAAAGATATTAACGGTGAGATAATTAATGTCGGCTTACCTGATAAATACGTAGGTATTTGATAACACAAACTCTTTCCACTTCCAGTTGGAAGAATACCTAGAGTGTGTTGTTGAGACATTATACTTTCTATAATTTCCTGTTGTCCCGGTTTAAAATTCTCGAAGCCAAATTTGTTTCGTAAAATATCATGCAACATTCAGATCACCTCTTTCAAATCCAACGATTAATACTTTTAATTGAAAATATGATAACGTGTCAAATTGTTCTTTGTAAAATTTTAATCGTTCACCACGATGTTGTTGATAAAAATTTAAAAATTGCAGTTGATCTTCTTGTTCAACATAATCATCGTAATTAGACATATAACCTTTGATTAAGATTTCAAGTACATGATCTTCGATAGTATTGATTTTAACTTGTTGTTGAGCCGCTATATCTTCCATCGTGAATTGTTCAAGCAATCTTGTATAAGTAATATAAGTTTGGTTTAATAATGTAGGTTTCATTATTATTTTTGATAAAATAGTATATTCTCCACTTTCTAATTCAAACATCATTGTCACTAAATTATTCATTTCGTATTCAAACAATTGCTGTTGAGATAGCTTTTCTATTAAACTAACTTGCTGTCTCGTATACATTGGTTCATCATAGCCTTGCAAATAATAATGTAAGTAACATGGCCCTTTTAAAGTTATTGCTTTAAACAAGTTATGTAGTTCATTTTCAAAATCAATTTGTAATTGGTTTTCTTTAATGTAGTTATAGACAATCTTTACAGTTTCTTGTATCTTATTATTTTGAGAGATTGGTACGAAACGAAAAACATGTTGTTTGGTATTAGACATGGTTTGCACTAATAGTTGAATTGCTTGAAATGTTTGCCCCATGCTTTCAAATGTATATCTAGGATGCAACATGATTTCCATTTCAGCATTAAATTCATTGATTTTTTCTAAAAATAGCTCAAAAGACGGATATTTTAATAGTGGTAAACTGTGATATAATGACAACTGTTGTTGACTACAAGCGTCAAAAAAGGTTTGGTGAGATTTCTTACCAACTAAGATATTGTAAATACTTTTATTTGTTTTATAGTTAAATGTTTGTTGTAATGCTGTTTTTATAATGTGTTGCAAATTTAACCCTCACTCTGTAAAACGGATAATTTGAAAATAAAAATGATGCTGTCTAAAATTTTAGTCACATTACTATTTTAGCATTTTTATCAAAGGAGGCGAAGACATTGGCAAAATATACAATCGTTGATATGGATACTTGTATTGCATGTGGTGCATGCGGTGCAGCAGCACCAGATATATATGATTACGACGACGAAGGTATTGCTTTCGTAATCCTTGACGATAACCAAGGTACTGCAGAAGTACCTGAGGAATTATATGAAGATATGGAAGATGCAATTGATGGATGCCCTACAGATTCTATTAAAATTGCAGACGAATCATTTGATGGGGACGCTTTAAAATTTGAATAATTAATTTTTTAGATAAAGGTTCCATAGAAAAAGCAGGCAAGCTATCGTTTATTGATAGTCACCTGCTTTTTATTATTATGTGTATATTATTTTGCTTTAATTTAATTAAATTCTTTTCAAGAAATTCGCAAGCCTTCTATATAGTAAAATAAATACAATAGAAATAACGATACCTTTAATAATATTGAATGGTATAATTCCTGAAACAATGATTACTTTAAGATTATTTGCGATATCAGCTAAGTTAAATATCATACCGTACAAAGGTAATAGAACGAAATAGTTCAAGATACTCAACACGATAGTCATAACGATTGTTGCAATGATTAATCCAGTAATCAAAGATTTTGTTGAACGTTTATTTTTATAGATGGCGTAAGCAGTTAATAAGAAACTTGCGCCTGCTAAAAAGTTAGCAAATGGTCCAACTGGATCGCCCATACTAAATAAGTAGTTCAATAAATTTTTAACCAGTGCAACTACGATACCGGCAATTGGTCCAAACGTAAATGTAGCTAGCAATGACGGTACATCACTAAAATCTAAAGTTAAGTATGGTGGCAAAAATGGTATAGGAAACTTGATAAAAGTTAACACAAACGCAATCGCGCTCAACATACTTATTGTGATAAGACGTTTATTTTGTTGCATATTCAATTTTCTCCTTCCATTCATCTCGTAAGAATAGGAGGATTATTGCACAACAAAAAACCTCCATCTTCTCCCATCCAGACTATACTGTCGGCTCTAGAATCTCACTAGATCAGCCACTAATATGATACATACTAGCAGGTCGCAGGCTTTATTTACTGCCGGTTGGGAATTACACCCGACCCCGAAGATGAATTTAACATTATTAAATTTAATTCTCATTAATTTTATACTATATATCACAAAACCTCAATAACTATGCTTAAAATAGATCATGGTTACGTAATTGGAAAGTGTTTCATTGGTGATTTGCGAGCATTGTTTGGAATGTTGTTTGCTTGATTGTTTTTTGAGATGGATTTTGGGACGGCTTTTTTGAACCTACCACACAATTAGGTCAAAATCGTCATAAAATGGAAAGCAAATTATAAGAATCTAGTAGGTCAAAAAGCTTTATATCAGTACTTCCATTTATATTATTAATTAAATCGCCAGAAGTTATACTTAAACTCTTCTACTTATTTGCCTTCACAACAATGGTAGAATTATCTTTTAATTCTTGATCTACTCAATATACACTATTCTCCGTTAAATTTTCATCATTAATTTTATTCTTGATCAAACACACCATATTCTGAAGTGCTTTCACCGTTATAATTTGGTTTAATCGTATTTATTTTATTGTCTGAAAATTGTATACTAAAATCTATATCAGTTGGTAAATCTTTTTCTTTTTTTATTTCTTCTGCCATTTTTATTACATTTTCACTGTTACTTTTTTTAGTATAGTTCTTATTTTTACTAAATAGAGTAGTAGTTACCGAAACTTTAGACTTATCTTTTAATTGCTTCTTAACATTTGACAATTCTTTTGAAAATTCACTGTCACTTTTGTTTAACAATGGTTCAAAATAGTCTCTATACTCAGCTAAATTATAAGGTATGGCCGAAATATAAAAATATTCATTTTCATAACCACTATTTTGCGTCTTATTAATTGCTTCTTTTGTAAATCCTGTATATTGATATTTCTCTTCATTATCTTTGAAAAATTTATATAATTTATCATATTTTTCTTTTTGTGCTCGATATTCAAACCCACTGAGTACTGCACCAACTAAAGTACTCATATCATCGCCTTTATCCTTACTTCTTAATGAGCTATCACTGTCAATAATTGATTTATCAAATGGAATACTCGCATTAAATACGATGTCGTGGTCATCACAATGCACGAATACTTCTACACCATCGCCACTACCTATAACATTTGTAGCTTTAACTTTTAGACCGAAGTTATCCATAAAAAATTGTTCGCCTCGCTTAGCAATTTTATCTTTATGCTTCTTTGCAAATTCAATCGCATCTTTTTCTGCAGGTGGTTGGAATCCTTGTCCTACATATTTTGAAGCATCCATTTCTTCTGGTACAGATTTTGTTTCTTTGTTGGATTCGTTATTGGTAGTTGAACATCCTGATAGTAGTATCGTTGCCATTAAGATAAATTTTGCTTTTTTAAGCATATCTCATCACCTATTTATGCGCTTTTAAAAGTTTCATTTTGTAAATAATTATACTCTCTTAATTTATTTGTGTCTTATAGTTTCTCTCTATATAAATCTTCAAATACATCTGCCTGCTTAAATCGTTTTTCGTTAACTGTAAAGTCATTATCTTTATTGATGTCTTGATAAACCCTATAGCTACTCAATTCTGTTAAATCTCTATCATTTATTTTATTCATCTTCAAATGCTCCAAACGACACTACTTTCTTATCATCAAAACGAGCTTTTTTTGTGCCAATAAGTTTATTTCCTAATTGAGTAGTTATAGTATTCTTGATTGGCATATCTTTTGTTCTTTCAATTTTCTCGGATAAATCTATTACATTATTTATCTTTTCTTTTCTATTCCTTTCATCATTCGTACTAAACAACGTTGCTACAGTATTTGTATTAGCAGTATAGTTTAGCTCTTTTCTAGCTCGTTGCATACCCTCTTTAAATTCTTTATCATTTTTATGAATCAATGGTTCATAATATTTACGATATTCTTTTAAATTTCTTGATAAATATGTGATATAAAAATATTCATTTTGATACCCGACGTTTTGCGTCTTGTTAATTGCTTCTTTAGTAAAACCTGTATATTGATATTTCTTTTCATTTTCTTTGAAAAATTTATATAAGTTATCATACTTTTCTTTTTGCGCTCGATATTCAAAGCCACTCAGCACTGTACCCACCATCGTACTCATATCATCACCATTGTCATTACTACGCATTGATCCTTTTTGATGGATGGCATCTTTGTACAAAGGTAGACTTGCATTAAATACAATGCCATGATCATCGCAATGCACATAAACTTCTACACCATCATCTTTACCTACAACATTGGTAGCCTTTACCTTCAGTCCAAAGTTGTCTTTAAAGAATTGTTCACCTACTTTTTCAAATTCTTTACGATGCTTCTTCGCAAATTCAATCGCATCTTTTTCTGCAGGTGGTTGGAAGCCTTGTCCAACATATTTTGAAGCTTCCATTTCTTCTGGTACTGATTTTGTTTCATTGTTGGATTCGTTATTGGTAGTTGAACATCCTGATAGCAGTAATGTTGCTATTAAGATTAGTTTAGTTCTTTTAAACATAGCTCATCACCCATTTATGTGTTTGTTTAGAATATAGAGAAATTAGCTGATTTCAAGTCATTCGACCTCAATCCTTATAGACTCATTATCACTGTAATTAACTCGATTAGTACTAATAGTAGATTTTGCTAGTTGTAAAAATATTTTCGTATTTTCAAAATTAAGGTGTAACTTTTTCGTACTTTCAGACAAATCTATAACATCATCTAATTTTTTGTCCTTTGAAAAGTTACTACTTTTCGAAAACAATGTAGTATGTACTTCTATTTCAGCTTTATAGCCTACTCCTTTCCTTGCTTCTTTCATACCTTTTTTAAAATTCAGATTATTTTTATTTATTAGGGGTTCGTAATATTTTCTATATTCTTGGAGCGTCGGTATATTAGCAACTACATAAAAATATTCATTTTCATATCCACTATTTTGCGTCTTATTAATTGCTTCTTTTGTAAATCCTGTATATTGATATTTCTCTTCATTATCTTTGAAAAATTTATATAATTTATCATATTTTTCTTTTTGTGCTCGATATTCAAACCCACTGAGTACTGCACCAACTAAAGTACTCATATCATCGCCTTTGTCCTCACTTCTTAATGAGCTATTACTGTCAATAATTGATTTGTCAAATGGAATACTCGCATTAAATACGATGTCGTGGTCATCACAATGCACGAATACTTCTACACCGTCGCCACTACCTACAACATTGGTGGCTTTAACTTTTAGACCGAAGTTATCCATAAAAAATTGTTCGCCTCGTTTGGCAATTTTATCTTTATGCTTCTTCGCAAATTCAATCGCATCTTTTTCTGCAGGCGGTTGGAAGCCTTGTCCTACATATTTTGAAGCTTCCATTTCTTCTGGTACTGATTTTGTTTCATTGTTGGATTCGTTATTGGTAGTTGAACATCCTGATAGTAGTATCGTTGCTATTAAGATTAGTTTTGTCCTTTTAAACATAGCTCATCACCCATTTATGTGTTTATAAAACTTTTGTGTTTGAAAAAGCTACTTATTCTCAATGAAAACAAGTAGCTTTTAATAAATTAATTAGTAAACTGCTAGTTTTTCTAATTGTTCTTTAACTTGAATTAAGTTTGAACGAATTAACGAGGCAGATTGATCCATTGTTTGAATAGCTTGTCCTTCATTTTCGTTCAAGCCATTACAAACAACTTCAAACTGTTGTGCCATTTGATCAAGACGTGCATGAGCTTGTGTGTTTAAAATAAACATATCATCATAATGAGATGGTAAATTGACATTTCGTCGTTGTACGCAAATGTATAAAACCCTTGTTATACCAAGTTCTTTATTATTTTTAACCTTTTAAATTTTCCACAAGTGTTTGCCCTTATTTAAATAATCCGCCCTTTTTTTGCCCTGAAAAAATAACCACGTCAATTAAGACGTGGTTACCCTAATATAGAAAGAAAGTGTTTGTAAATTTTAACATATTTAAGATTTTTTGATTATCTATCTGTTTAGCTCATAGGATTTTTTTCCTTAGATTGAGTATCTATTAATTTAACTGTATGATTTTCCCAATCAACTTCATAAATTGATGTATGAGTTGCTCTATTTTCATCTTTATAATTATTACCTATCCAGTGAAGTTGATTCCAAAAGTTTGTATATCTATCCATTTCTCTTTGATAAGTAACAGTAATTTTTGATTTTTTTGCAGCGTTTTGTTTTCGAGATAGGACACCAATAAATTCTGGATTGAAGTTACCTCTGGATAACACTGGCATTTTGTGATATTCCAAGAAGTTTTGTCCAGCATTTAAGTTGCTTTGTCTTGAGCCTAAAAACATTTCATTACCATAAGTTGAATGATAACTATCTCTGCCATATGGTCCCCAACCATTATTCATAATTTTATGTGCTTCAACATCCCAACCAATTTTTTTGAAATTAGTTCTTTTATCTAAGCTAGTTCTATAGCTTTCTTGTTTATAGTTAATTGTCTCTGAAAAAGATTTTGAACCATTACCTCCACCTGATAAGCCGTTAGAGATATTAATATCTCCACCATAAGAATAACCTACCGTTTGTTGTACTTGAAATTCTTCATTTTGATTTTTAGGTGCATAATCTACAACGTTTACTGAGTCATTAGAATCTGAATTAATTGAAATGTTGTACTTAGAACCCCAATAAAATTGAGAACTAATAGTGTCTTTTGGATTTGGCTTTGTATAGCCAGAATAAATGTTTCCAGCAGCTTTGAGTATTAATGTATCTTTATCATAACTTTTATCTTTAATAAAATTAAAAGTTAAAATCTGAGAAATTTTTAACTTATCGGAATCTGATGTTGCAGTTGTTTTGTACAAAGTAATTTTATCATCAACCTTTTTCTCACTTACAGGTGTGATATGTTGAGCTGCATCAACTGTATTGGATAGCAAAAGCAATGCAATTGATGTAACAACTGATGATTTGACTATTTTTTTCATATCAATTATGTCCTTTCACTTTAATTTCATGAGTTTTCCAGTTCACTTCATATTTAACTGTGTAATTTCTGTTTACAAATGCGTTGTGTATTCTAGATCCTTCTAAATAACTATTGCCATAGTGTGTTGTTCTTCTAGTAGCATGAGTAACATCCATATTTCTGCCATACGTTATTTCAAATTCACTTGTATCTCCTGAGCCTTTTTCATGAGAAACAGTTGCAATAAATGAAGGATTGAAACCACTGTGTACTAATGGGGGTAATTCATTGTCTGGCACAAAATAGTCTCTCGGATTTTGACTATATGGTTTATATCCAACAAATAAATTTGGATCATGTCCAGACATTTTACCTAATGATGTGATAAATGAATTAGCTTTTATTCCCCATTGAACACTTTTTGAATTTTGATGTTCTACTTCACTGATATAGTTTTGTTGATTATAACTAATTGTTTTTGAATAATTAAATGAACCATTACCTCCTGTTGATGGACCACTATTAAAATTACCACCTATGTTATAACCTAATGTTTGACTAACATTTACTGAATCTATTTTATTTTTAGGTAGATAATTTATTAAATCTACATTAGGGTCATTTGTTTTGAGACCAATATTGTATTGGAAAGGCCACCTCATTGCTTTTATATGATCTGTGTTTTTGTAATTGTAATAAGTAGTCTTTGAATTGATAAAACCTTGCATTTTTAAAATCAAAGCGTCTTTGTTATACTTTTTATCTTTAACAAAATCAAACTGAATATTTTGTGTGACCCCCCACTTATCGCTACTTGTATCTTCTGTTCTTTTGACTACCTCAGCGCCATCACCAATATTCTCAATATTGTTATCAGCTTTAGATTCATGAAACGAAGTAGCAATAGGAGTGATTATTCCTAACGATAATGTTGCAGCTAATAGTCTTTTTTTGACCATAAAAATCATTTCCTTTCTTTATAAATTTTATTACATTTTTATATTAAACCTTTTTAACTTTTAATAAAATTAAATATTTATTAAAAGATTTACCGAGTTTAAAATATCTACAAATGTGTTTTTTTACTATTATTTCGAAAAAAACCCGTTCATTACCAAACAAATTATAAATAATTTATATTTTGATTGATAATAAACATAAAACCACGATATAGTTGACCATAACAACTTTTTAATCATAGCACACAATACGAACACAAAATAATTTATATACTAAAAACGTTTGTTTTTTTAAAATTTAATATATTCATGTAAAAATTAACTGTTTATTAATTTTAAATAATAGGCAAGTACCGAAGTACCTGCCTAA
>NZ_JACVZN010000043.1:0-18530 GCF_017151895.1 Staphylococcus sp. EG-SA-15
GGATTTTGTTATAATTGGAGAGCACTTCCGTGCAGAAAGGAGGTGCCACATCTAATGATTGTCGTTCTGTTTGTTATGAAGTATATCGTATGTCCAATTATTGTTGGGCGTGTTCTTTATTTATTAAATCAAGAACATAAACGATAAAAAAGAAACCCCAGCATATGCTTTGGTCGGCATGCTGGGGTTTTCACATCTAATGATGTATCTGTCTGTTTGTTAACTTCAGTATATCTTTCATGTTATCTTTTGTAAACTTTCTAATCTTCCCAATCTAGTTCTAATTGTTGTCTAAATGCTTGTTGTTGTTCTTTTAATAGTGCTTTTTCTTCTTCAGTCATTTCTCTAGTTGTATTGTTTTGATTTTTTTCATGTAGCCATTTTGGCGTTTTTTCTCGACTGATATATTGTTTGGGTTGGCCTACATTCGCCATTTGAGGTTGTCGCTTACTATGGATGCGTTTCTCAGCATCAAAAGTAAACTCTAGCCATTCTATTTTACGTCCTTTTTTCGCTTTAATTTTATGGTTCTGTTGCAAAGAAAAAGATTGTTAGAAATCCTATAAAACTCTCTATTTTATTTCATCCTCCTATATAGATACTAATTTTGCATTTCTCTACTCAACAGTGTTATAATCTAGATAACGAAAATGATTAACAATTAATGCACCAATCCCCACACTACTGCAATAGTGTGGGGATTTTTTCGATGCTGGCTTATAAAGTCGCCTATTAATTATTTGTTGCGTTTACTAAGCCAATAAGTATAATACGCAACAGCACAGCCACTGATGACTGGTGCTATGATGTGAACGAAAATGATTAGCAAAGTAATGCACCTCCTCTCTTCGTCAATTGACGCCTGAGAGATAGGCGACTCTATTATTATACCATCTGTGAATATACAAGCATATCTACTTCCGATAAGTCATTTTATGTTATATCTTTGCTTTTTTTATAGTATCAAGATAAGAAGAAACACGTTTCTAAAAAAGAAATTTCATGTATAATCAAATCGTAATAATTACGATTGGAGACAGAAAATTGAACTTTACAAAAGATTTAAATCAAAAAGAAAACGAATTAAGAAATAATATCATAAATAAAATTTGTGAAAACCCTAATAAAAAATTAGATGTAATCCCTGAATATAAATCTTTAATAGACAAAAAAGTTATAACTACTGAAAATGATAAAATCAAATGTATATATCCTATATCTTCTGAAAAAACAAATAAACTCGTCTATACAAACAAAAGCAAAGAACCCTTATTTGCAATGTGTGCAATAGACGCCATAGGTATATATTATACAACAAGCTTAAACATATTAATTTTAAGCGAAGACGAATTAACTAAAGAAAAAATTAAGCTAGAAATAAAAGATAATAAAATAATCAATCACAACAAAAGTAATATTTACATTTCATACAAAGATGTTTGTCAAAAAGAAGATTGTGACAAAAATTGCTGTCCTTACATACACTTTTTCACAAGCAAAAATAACGCCGAAAACTATTTAAATAGTTTGCCAAATAAAGAATCTCATAAAATATTAAATCTTAAACAAGCAAAAGAAATTTCAAAACAATTATTTGAAAATAATAATCTATCTTAAAAGTAATTGCTTTATTGACGTTGATCCTCGGAATCCTTGACAATCCCTAAACTTGTCGAATGGTCGGTTTAATAGCTCACGCTATACCGATATTCGTCTACAAGTTTAGTTAAGGGTTCTTCTCAACGATCAATAAATTTTCTCGTCATAACTGCCATGTTATAATTAAAATATTCTTTCTTGATTTTTAATACTTTGCCACTTTTTAATCAGCCAAAAAGTGAGTAAGAGCTACTTAAATTTTAAATGGTAGCTCTTTTTTATATTCTAATTTATTACAAATCAGAATACCTTTATTTTTAATTTTAAGGCGATATTTGGAAAATTTGAGCAATCATTCCTGTTGAACATTTTAATTATAAAAGTCATTAAAAATAAAAAATAACGCCAGCTTTTTGCTAACGTTATTCCAAGTGTATAAAATATATTCAGTCAAAATTAGTCTTCTTTTTCTTTAAAACCTTCTTTTTTCATTTCCTTCTCAGTTTTCTTCATACTAAAACCATTCCCTGTATTACCAGACATACTAACAATATCTTTAGATTTTAAAGTATCAATATCAGCATTTTTTAAATCTATAGTTATAGTTTCTACAATCCCTTCATCATTCTCTTTAACAGTTTCCTTTACACCTTTAACGTCTTGCATTTTTTTACTTTCTTTCTCTATTGCTTCCTTCATTATTTTTTTAGATGTATCATCATTCAGACTAAAATCGCTATATTTCAAAGTATTTACAGATTTTTGTTTAATTATTTCGTCCCCTTTATATGTATAAGTTATCTCCATTTTCACATTAGATTCTTCTCCAACAAATGTTTTAGTTTTTTCAGCTCCACAAGCAGATAAAGTAATTAAAAAAACAATACTTACTACCAAACCAGTAACTTTTTTCATAATTTAATCTCCTTTGTTTTAATATTATATAAAATATTATATATCATTCATCCTAAAAATATGACACTTAATTTAGTTAAAAATATATTAAGTTTAGCGAAAAAAAGAAATTGTTATAAACAACAAAATTCAATAATTTTATTCATTTCTCACTTTATGCTTTTATTTTTATTTTTCTTCTTCAATTTCATCAATCACTTGATGATTAATTTCTTGTTTTTCACTTTCTGTTAAATCAAAAAGTTCACTCGTTAAATACTCTTTTTATTCCAAATATAAAAATATACTGTCAAATCACTTTCTTTTAGAAAATGTAATTTGGCATGTTTTCCGTTCTATTTTATTTCTTTAGACAGTCTAAAATAAATAATACTCTGTTTTTCAATTAACATTTTATAGTTAATTAAAATAATTTTAGGAAGCTTAAAATAAAAAATTTTGAGTATAATCATTTCGATGAATCTTATTATACATTTTATATTTTTTAATTCTCTAGTTAATAAAAAGATAAAATGATCTTTATTTCGATTCACTTTTTAATAAAATTGAGCATAGAAACGTATAGAAATTGTTTTATTCTTTCTCTTTTTTTGAACTTAAAAAATAAATAATATGATCATTATTGAGTTTGATATTGAGAAAAAAGTATTTAATCAATTTCAAAAAGTGAAACAAATGTATGAATTGCTTAGATTACTTTTTTAGTGATTTTCCTGTTGAAATTAATACTAAAAGTAGGAGTCTTCAGAGTCTTTGGTTAAAAAAATTAAGACTCTTAAGAGTCTCGACGTCGACTGAGGCCTATGAAATCAACAAAAAAAGGAGTATTCAGACAATTAAAAGTGGTCTTGTAACAATTGTAAAGAGTCTGTATTAAAGTGTTATATTACACTCTAAAGTTCAATGTATAAGAATACTTATAATCACCTGTATATAAAGCTTTTAAGCTATTTATGATGAACAATTGAGCATAATGAATAAAAGGTAAATCTTTCAGCTATGCTGAATACCACCAAAGGTGGTACTAGATTTCCTTATGCTCATGTTAAATACTCTTTAAAAAGACTCTCATGTTTGTAATATTTCCAAAAACAAAACATTTCTGAAGACAAAAGTAGCTATTTTTTTCTTTACTTTTTACTTTAAGTGCTTATTTTTATTTTCAAAATAAGCATTGTTAGTAAAATAATTGGAGATAAAAAAAGAGAAAACTAAGTAAAAATAGTTACTTAGTTTGGGATAGAAAAAATCAAATTTAAAATTACATTCAACCCATGTCTTGAACATTAACGACTTACTTTTTGCTTATGATGTATATCAATTGAATCTGAATTTTGATTTTATGGAATGATAAATTCAACTTTTTCTTTCCAATCATTAACAAAATAAATGACAGAAACGTTTTTTTAAGTCACTTTTATAATTAAGAAAGATTGCTAAAGAATATAAAAATGTTAACCATTTTTACATTTTTAAAAGTTAAAACAACGCTAAATGATCATTTTATTTTTCATCTTATGCGACATGTTTGAGCCATTTTTAAACGAATAATAACCGTTTATAGAAAAAATAGGACTAAAACAGAAACGTTTTAGCCCCACCTACTTGCTTAACTACAGTTCATTTTCAGATTTACTCAATTGCCATTGAAGATAAAGTTCGACTGCAGTTAAAAGAACATTAATCATTGCCAATGTAACTTTAATCTTTTTCTTATTACTCATATATGTTCCTCCCTTCTTTAATAGCAGCATGCTATGTTGTGAAATTGTATTGATGTTATTTTGTTATCTCCTCCCTTACCTTTCGTTTGATCTAGGTGGTTGCCTTAGCAACCACCTGTTAGTAAAAAAAAGAGAACATCTATTTAAAGATGCTCTCTAAATCAATCATTATTGATTAAATAAAGAAGTGATGGGTAAATGATCACGTCGTTTATTAAGCGTATGCATTTCAGCGAATTCAGACTTAAGAGATTTCATTAAGTATCCTTGCATTGATTCAACAGTTTCATTTTTTTGAATAAGCATAGCTTTGAAACGTTTAAGAACATGAAGTATTTCTATTTCCATATCTTCTAACAAGTAGTAGCTATCAATCGCATTATTGAAAGATGTTTTGGCTTTTAATAATACAGTTTTGATAATTTTAATTTCAGCTACTTCAAAGTTACTTAGATAGTTTTTAATACTTTGTGGTAATTCTTCGAGTAATTGGAATTTTAAAGCTTCATTATTAAAGTTTGAATTGTCGTGATTTGAATGATTTGTATGATTACTAGGAAAAGTTAGTTTATTATCATTCAAATCATTCGTATCATTACTCTCAGTCTTAATATAATCAGTATCATTATTCTCAGTATCATTAGACTGTGAATTTGGAAGTTCTTGACCACTTAAATTCACAGTTCTAGAACTTCCAAATTCATTGTTCTGGAACTGTGAATTTGGAAGTTCCTTGCTATGACTGGCTTTAATGTCATAATTAGGTTTTAATAAATATAATCTATTTGGTTTATTAAGGCCAACACGTTCTTGAGTTAGTAAATTAAAACTTATTAACTCTTTTTTTAATTTTATAATTTTTTGTTCTGCATAACCTAAGTATTCGCACAAATGTTTATTACTGAAAATAAAGTAAATGTTATTATTTTTATCTACCCATTCATTTTGGATGGATAATTCAAAGCGATCTTTTAATAACGCATACATAATTTTGGCTTCCGCCGACATTTTTTTAAAATATGCATCTTCGAATAAATATTTAGGTAGTTGATAAAACCTTTCAGTTTTTACTTGTGATAAATTGTATTTTTCAAAATTGGGCATAATAAAAACCTCATTTCCATTTTTAGGATTGAGGTAATAAAACAATTTTTACGTAAGTTATATGTTTTGTGCTTGCACTTAGATGATTAGATAGATATAATACAAGTATCAAAAAATATATAAACAAACGAGTGCGAATCGTTTTATTACCGAGAGTCAATGCTACGCCAATAGCATTGACTCTTTTAGTATTTATAAAGCAATATTAACACTTTTAAGAAAGTATATAAAGAGTTTTAAATGTAGTTAAAAGCACATTGCCATGGCAAAATGTGTAGTTCATTGTTTTAGTACCTAATTAAGCTTCAAAAACATATTGTAGGTAGCTAATTAGGTGCATATGTAGTAAATAGGTAGTAAATTTAGTGGTAATTGATGAAATAAACTTCATTAGGTGGTAAAATTTAGGTACTAAATTAGGTACCTAAGGGTGGATGTTATGAGAACTATTAAAATGGTTGCTGATGAATTAGGTGTAACTAAACAAACTATTGTTAATAATGCTAAAAGTTTAAATATAACTTTTGAAAAAGAAAATGGGATTAATTATATTGATGATAATGATTATTTGAAAATTATAGAAAAAATTACTAAGAAAGAGAGTACAATCCAAAATAAAGAATCAGTAAAAAAAGAATTGTTTGGTGAAAATACTGCAAAAGCAGAAAAGAATATATATAATAATTCAAATAGTTCTGAGACATTAAAAACAAAAGTAAACGAATTAGAAAAGCAAATAGAAATCTTTGAAACTAGAGCTAAAAATGATGAAAAATATATTGAGAATTTAACTAAGCAATTAGATCAACAAAATAGCAATGTTAATACATTAAATAAATTGTTGGAGAATCAACAAATATTAGCTTTAGAAAGCAATAAAAAAATTCAAAAACTAGAAAGTCAATTAGAAGAAGAAAGACAGCTTAATTATTCTTTTGATACAGCGACGAATAATAGACAAAATATTAATCCGCAAGAAGCAACTTTTACTGAAGAATCGCAAAATATCAACCAACAACAAACAAAGCGTCAACCAACAGAAGTAAATTACAAGGATATAGCCGAAGAGAAAAAGAATGACAGTACAGATGAAGGTGAATTAACAAAAGAGGATAAGTTCGTTGAAGAAACGAAGAGTGATTCTGATGATAATAGGGAGGTAGAACCACCTAAAAAGGGATTTTGGAGTCGATTCTTCGGTAATTAAAAATGAATGTAAAAGGTGTATCAAGGGAGTATAAATCTTTGATACACCTTTTATAGTGATGAAACTTCTGATAATCACCGATTATGTTAACTGTAAACAAAGGCTTAAACGTTATTAAATCAACGTTTAAGCCTTTTACTTATAATTATTGTTTATTCATCTTTTATATATCATTGTTCTATATTTTGATTTTTATGTAGGTTATACGTGTATACAATATATACACCGGATACATGGTATATATTGTATATAGAAGATGAAATATTACAATTGAGTAGTGAGAATCATGTGAAAGATGCGGCATTAGAAGTAAGTAAACAGACTAATCAACCTGTGATAGTTACATTAGGCAACGAAGGTACTCTTATAGCAAATAAGTGTAAAGTTAAGATTTTAGAGGGGGAAAAGATTCCTGTAACTGATACTATAGGCGCTGGTGATTCACACACAGCAGGTTTGCTAGATAACCAAAGTATTGAAAAAGCTTGTATATGGGGAAACGAAGTAGCATCTAAAATTGTGCAAGAACGAGGTGGAAATACGGATATATTCAATCCTATAGATAAAGAATATTAAATTTGTCTCACGCTTACTATCTTCAACAGTTGTTGTATTTTAGCTTTAGACTTATAAACTATTTAAAAGAAACTTATAAGTTATGAACTGACTCCGATTTGTGGAAATAAAATAAAAACACCTCCGTATGATTCATTTTAATATGAATTCAACGAAAGTGTTTTTATGTAATTCCAACTAATTGGGGTCAGTCCAATTCCTAGTCTCGGCTTTTTTATATACTCTACTTCATAATCATTTCAATGACAGTTCTAATATTTTTATCAATATATTTATCAACATGTTGAGCAAGGTAATAGCGACGTTTCACATTTAAAGTTGTTATCATTAATTTTTCATAATCCTCGGGATGAATTGCTGATTTTGAAATAATCGCAAACCCATTTCCAGCTTCTACCATTTGTTTGATAATCTTAATATTATTAATTTCTACCAAATATGGATTTAATTTCAACTCAGAAAGACCTACTTCCTGATAAAACCTTGTTCCAGACCCTTTTTCTCTAACGAAACATATATCCATTCTAGGTTGAAGCGACTTTTTGTAAATATACACCATTTCGTCTTCCATTATTTTCTTACATTCTATTGCATTATCTTGAATTTCCTTTTCTACAATACCTATATCTACTCTGTTGTGTTTAATATCATTTATAACAGAATCTGAATTATTAACACGTAAATGAATATGTAACTTAGGATATTGTTGCATAAGACTGGTAAGCTGTTTTGATAATAAATATTCACCATATGTATAACTGCTTCCAATTGTTAAAGTACCTGAGATGATCTCAGATTCCGATGTTAAGTTTTGCCATAATTCTTGTTCAATACTTTCCCGCTGCAATGCATATTGTAATAGCTTTTCGCCATCTCTAGTTAATTTTAAATAGGGAGATTTAAATTCAAATATTTTAACATGATATTTTAATTCTAAACGTTTAATATCACGACTCACAGAAGGTTGCGAAGTATATAAATGTTCTGCTGCTCTAGTAAAGCTTTCTGTTTTCATTACTTCAATTAATACCTTGTACGGATCCATGCATCATTCTCCTTTAAGTTTAATATAACATTTTTGATATATATACTATACTAATAATTTATTTAACGTTATAACAATAACGTGCTAAGATTTTATATCGAGGTGAACGTACATATGAAATCAATAACGCAGCCTTCATTTATGAAAGGTATTATGTTTACATTTATAATCGCAATGATCAGTTATATATTAGCTGAATTTCCTATTTTACATACGATTGGGGCATTAGCTATTGCTATCATTTTTGCGATGATATACCGCCAAGTCATAGGTTATCCTGAACATATTCGTCCAGGCATTACGTTTGCATCGAAACGTTTATTAAAATTTGCGATTATCTTATATGGGTTAAAACTAAACATGGGGGACATCTTAGGTAAGGGCTGGAAATTACTACTTATTGATATTATCGTAATTATCTTTTCAATAAGTTTAACTTTAATTTTGAATCAAATTATTAAAGGAAATAAAGATATCTCTATATTACTTGGTATTGGTACAGGAGTATGTGGTGCTGCAGCTATTGCAGCTACAGCACCAATCTTAAAATCTAAAGAAAAAGACATTGCAATAAGTGTAGGTATTATTGCACTAATTGGAACTATATTTGCACTTATTTATACAGCTATCAAGGCTATTTTTAACATACCTACTATAACTTATGGCGCTTGGACAGGTATCAGCCTACATGAAATCGCTCATGTCGTCTTAGCAGCAGATATTGGCGGACCAGAGGCAATGACATTTGCTTTACTTGGAAAATTAGGCCGTGTGTTTTTACTTATTCCATTAAGCATTGTCTTAATTTTGTATATGCGTTATAAGTCACACTCAAGTCAAGTACAACAAAAAGTCGATATTCCTTATTTTCTCATTGGCTTTATCTTAATGGCTTGTGTCAATACATTTATTCCTATTCCTTCATTACTTATGAATATTATAAATGTTATTACAACGGTATGTATGTTAATGGCGATGGTTGCTCTAGGATTGAATATCGTTTTAAAAGAAGTTATTTCAAAGGCACTTAAACCTTTCATAGTAATATGTATAACTTCAATTTGTCTGTCTGGTGTGACTCTCTTAGTTACTTCTATAATGTTTAAATAAGGTAACATGTTATATGTTTATATTTAAAATAAAAAAAGGCTAGGAATTATGTCTCAGCCTCTTTTAATGTGAATTAAACTTCTGATAATTAGTTAATTATGTAAAGAAAAAGGAGAGAAATATAATGGAAAGAATTTGTGCTATTGAAGAATTAAGAAAAATAATTGAGGAAACCAATAGATTATAACTGGTTCTGGAAGTAAAATAAATGACTCGATAATTTTTATATATAGATTATCGAGTCATTTATTTTTTTATTAATTAATATGCCGATAACGCCCCGATAGAAAGTTTCCATTCCTCGCTAAAATCTGAAACTTTTTACATCAATAATCAGCTTAATAGCTCTAATCATATTGTAATAGATATTGTCGAAAAATACATTAAAAACTATAATAATAATCGAATTCAACAAAAACTAGGCTACTTATCCCCTGTAAAATACAGAGAATTAGCAGCCTAGAACATAGTGTTTTTATTAAGTTCCCATTTTAAGGGTTCAGTGCCTAAATCCCAGCCTTTTATTAGTTTAGGTTAAAACAAAAAAAGTGATGAACTCAGTCATCACTCAAAATCAATTATTTGTCATCTTTTTTGTCTTTATTATCGTGTTTTTCTCCACCAGTGTATTCATTAATTTGATCTTTTACTTTATTTACTTGTTCATTATCACTATTTTTAAATTTTTCAGCTGCATCTTTTGCTTTATCTACAAAACTCATTATAACAAGATCCTTTCAAGTTAATTTTTTAATATGTGAGTTACTTTGACTTCCTATATTTGTTATCTACCACAATACTATCGTTATAAACATTTATCTCAAAAAAAGGTTCTGTTGCAAAGTTGAATTTATAATATAATTTTAACAAAAAGGAGTCTTCTGTATGAACTATTTCAGATATAAACAATTTAACAAGGATGTTATCACTGTAGCCGTTGGCTACTATCTAAGATATGCATTGAGTTATCGTGATATATCTGAAATATTAAGGGAACGTGGTGTAAACGTTCATCATTCAACGGTCTACCGTTGGGTTCAAGAATATGCACCAATTTTATATCAAATTTGGAAGAAAAAGCATAAAAAAGCTTATTACAAATGGCGTATTGATGAGACGTACATCAAAATAAAAGGAAAATGGAGCTATTTATATCGTGCCATTGATACAGAGGGACATACATTAGATATTTGGTTGCGTAAGCAACGAGATAATCATTCAGCATATGCGTTTATCAAACGTCTCATTAAACAATTTGGTAAACCTCAAAAGGTAGTTACAGATCAGGCACCTTCAACGAAGGTAGCAATGGCTAAAATAATTAAAGCTTTTAAACTTAAACCTGACTGTCATTGTACATCGAAATATCTGAATAACCTCATTGAGCAAGATCACCGTCATATTAAAGTAAGAAAGACAAGATATCAAAGTATCAATACGGCAAAGAATACTTTAAAAGGTATTGAATGTATTTACGCTCTATATAAAAAGAACCGTAGGTCTCTTCAGATCTACGGATTTTCCCCATGCCACGAAATTAGCATCATGCTAGCAAGTTAAGCGAACACTGACATGATATATTAGTGGTTAGCTATATTTTTTACTTTGCAACATAACCCTGTTTTCTACCTATTTATCCTTCACTCTCATCAGTCGTAAACTATTTAATGCTACCAAAATAGTAGCTCCCATATCGGAAAGAATCGCTATCCAAAGGGTTAACCATCCCGGGATAACTAATAGTAAGGCAATTATTTTAATTCCGATAGCAAAAGTGATGTTAGCTTTAATGATATTTAAAGTTTTTCGACTGAGTCTTACTGCAAATGGAAGCTTACTTAAATCATCTCCCATTAATGCAATATCAGCTGTTTCAATTGCAGTATCTGTTCCAGCACCGCCCATTGCAATTCCAACAGTAGATGCAGCAAGTGCTGGAGCATCATTAACGCCATCGCCAATCATAGCTACATTATCATACTCCGATTGCATTTTTTTAATATAATCTAATTTATCCTGTGGCATCAATTCAGACTGAATATCAGAAACGCCTACATGTGTACCGATTGCATTTGCAGTACCTTGATTATCACCTGTCAGCATAATTGTTTGCTTGATACCTAACTGATGAAGTTTTTGAATCACATTTTTACTTGTTTCACGAACCTCATCTGCAACGGCAATTACGCCGAGAATTGTTTTTTCCGTTCCAATAATCATGGCTGTTTTTCCTTGGTTTTGTAGGATTTTTACATTGTTTTCAAACCCAAGGCTAAAATCGGAAACATTTAATTCCTTGAAAAGTTTTGGGCTTCCAATATAGTAAGTAGTTCCGTTTACAATCCCTTTTATACCTCGCCCAGTAATCGAAGTGAATTCTTCCACTTGTACATTAGAATAAGGGATATTATCTTGCTCTGCCTTTTTCATTATTGCTGAAGCAAGTGGATGTTGTGAACGATATTCTAAAGCTGTAATGGTAGAGAATAGCTCTTTTTCTTCCACTTGGTCATTTAATACTTCAAAATCTGTTACCACTGGTACACCTTTTGTCAGTGTTCCTGTTTTATCAAATGCGACTGTCTTAATGTCTCCTAATTTCTCGAGATAGACACCACCTTTAACCAACACACCTTTTTTCGCTGCATTTCCAATTGCCGAGACAATCGAGATTGGAGTAGAAATAACTAATGCACAAGGACATCCAACTACAAGAACTGCTAATCCTTGATAAACCCATGTATCCCAACTGCCACCAAAGAATAGGGGTGGAACGACTGCAACCAAGGCTGCAATAACCATAATGATCGGAGTGTAGTATTTCGCAAATTTATCAACGAATGCTTGGGCTGGAGCACGCTCCCCTTGTGCTTCTTCAACAAGATGAATAATCTTGGCAATGGTTGTATCTTCTACGTATTTGGTGATTTTTACTTCAATTAGTCCCTCTTCGTTAAGCGTACCTGCAAATACTTCGTCATCTACCGCTTTGGAGACGGGAACAGATTCTCCTGTTATAGCTGCCTCATTGACAGCCGACAAGCCATTCACAATGATTCCATCCATGGCAATTTTCTCCCCTGGTTTGACAATCATGATATCACCCACAGCGATATCGTCCACATGGATTATTATTTCCTGACCATTTCGTCTAACTAGTGCTTCTTTTGGGGCGATATCCATCAATGAACGTATGGATTGTCTTGCTCTGTCCATAGAGAAGCGTTCAAGTGCTTCACTGATTGCAAAGAGAATAACAACAATAGATGCCTCTGCCCATTCACCAATAATGGTAGCTCCAATAACGGCAACGGTCATCAGGGTTTTCATGTCGAAATCAAAGCGTATCAAATTTTGAAAACCGACTTTAAATAATGAATATCCGCCAATTACAATAGAACCTACAAATAACATGGAAGTTACGAGGTTATCTTCTCCATTTACAAAGTGAGAAAGGTAACCAAAAGCAATTAGTAGTGTGGCAAACAGCAATGTACTATGTTTTTTATAAAATGGTGTTTTCTCTTCTTTATGAGCCTTAGTGTCATCTTTAACCCTTTGTATCGTTTGATTCGCTAGTTTTTCAGGAGATACTTTTAGATTCTCAAAAGCACCTGCTTTTTCAAGTTCTTCAACCGATGCATTTCCATATACATCAATTTTAGAAGCGCCAAAGTTTACTTTTGCGTCCTGAACGCCTGGAATCTTTTTAACATTTTTCTCAAACTTTCCTGCACAATTTGAACATGTAAATCCTTGGACCCGATAGACGTTCATTTCTTCTTCCATTAGTTTAACCTTTTGTTCAGACATTGACCTTCACTTCTTTCTTATGTGCTAGGGCGATCATCATTATCTGCCTGATATGTTCATCACCTAAAGAATATAAAGCTAGTTTTCCTTCTTTTCTAAAGTTGACCACCCCTTGCTTATAAAGCGTACGTAAATGATGAGATGCATTTGCTATCGTAACACCTAAGATATTTGCTATATCACAAACACACAACTCTTCATCCTGACACAGAGCGTAAGTAATTTTTGCTCTATTTTCATCGGCAATAGCCTTTAACATTTGGCTAACACCAGAAATATCAACTGTTTGTAAATCCCCTTGTATTCGATTAACCTTTTCTTCGTCATAACAAAAAATTTCACAAGTATCTTTTTTTTCATATTATCATCCCATCTTCATTCAAATATTTATTTGAGTATATTATAACCATTTTCGACTCATCATACAAGCAAATATTTGAATGAAAATAAAAGAAGTAAGTAGGGCATAAAATTCTAGTCTCAAAAACGAACGTTATTGAGAAAAAGAATATAGAAAAAAGAGAGAGCATATTTGCACTCTCTTTTCTTGTCTTTAAAAGCTCATAATCGATTATTATCATCCGTTTTGGGACGCTATGAGAAGCTCTCATTTACATCGAAGTAAAGTTTATTAAATCAAGTCATTATCGTGTTTAATTCTATAAACAGTCTGTCTTGTTATATTCACTTCTTTCGCAATTTTACTAATTGCTTGACCTTCTTCCAACATCTCTACAACTCTATGATAAATAATACGTTTTTGAGGATTTTTCGCATTGGGCGAATATAATAAAGGGCGTCCTTTATACACACCTTTTTCTTTCGCAATTTTAATACCTTGTTCTTGTCTACGTTTACTTTCATTTCTTTCTTGTTCTGAAACCATTGCTAAAATTTGGATGATTAAGCTTTTCATAAATTTATCTAATAATGGGTTACCAATCACTTCATTCATCATAGGTAAACTGGTAATCATCAATTGAATTTCTTTGTCTTTTAAATAATTAACTGTGTTGATTACTTCATCATAATTACGTCCTAAACGATCAATTGACTCCACGACAAACCGATCGCCCATTCTTACAAAATTAAGTGCTTCTTGCAAAATAGGTCTATTTTCTACCGACTTTCCTGATTGTTTTTCTGTAAATATTTTTTCAACACCAAACGTTTTTAAATTTTCTAGTTGTCTTTCTAAATTTTGATCAAGCGATGATACCCTCGCATAGCCAACAATCATTGGTTCTCACCCCATAATTAACATACACCCTAATCATACGTTTTAGTTGCTATAAAATCAACAACACTGTTTGTATGATTAGGGTGTGTCCTGTCTATTTTTATCTTTCTTAAAACTTAGTAATATTATTTATCTTTATTTTCTTGATTATTTAACCTATTGAGATAACGATAGATTGTGGTACGTGAAACTTTCCATTGTTCTGCAATAGTTTTAATTGGTGTTCCATTATCATAAAGTGTTTTGAGTAACTTTAAATCTTGTTTATTTAATTTTTCGGGACGACCTCCATAGCGTCCTCTAGCACGAGCGGCAATTCGTCCTGCTGAAGAACGTTCTAAAATTAAGTTGCGTTCAAACTCTGCAAATGCTGCGAATAAATGAAATAACAATTGTCCTGTAGAACTTGATTTATCCATTGTTATATTTTCTTCTAAACTATGAAAACTCACGCCTCGATTATTAAGTTCATTAACTAATGTGATTAAATCTTCCATATTACGCCCTAGTCTATCTAGTCTCCAAACAACAATCGTATCTCCTGCCCTCGCAAATTCAATGGCTTTATCTAAACCAGGACGTTTACTTTTTGATCCACTTATGTGGTCGCTAAATATCTTTTCACAACCATATTGATTTAATTGATCTTCCTGCAAATTTAAATTTTGTAAACCAGTTGAAACTCTTGCATAACCTATTTTCAAAATACAAACCTCCTATATACATCTTCATTGTATCATAACTTAATTCTAACCATATTTATGAACATAGATTTTCTGTTGGGTTATTGAACACTAAAATATGTATACTTGCTATATATATAGACATAAAAAGAGAGTGTATAGAAAATGGTTATTTTCTGGACACTCTCATATTTAATAAAATATTTTAAATGTTATTAACAAAACTAATTTAATAAGAGTCAAGCATAGTTTACATATGTATTATGTTTGAAACATATCTCTAATTACTTTTTACTAATATCATTTAAAATGTCTCGCAATTCTTCAATTTCTTTGTTATTTAATTCTTCATTTTTCGCAAAATTCAGCACTAAACTTTTCATGTCCCCTCCATACAGTTTATTAAGAAAGGTTTTAGCAGTTTTCATTTTAATATCGTCTTCTTTAATATTTGATGAGTAAAAATAAATATTCTCTGATTTGTATCGTTTTATAATCTCTTTTTTATATAGTCTTGTGATTAATGTTCTAATCGTTTTATCGCTAACTTCTTTATATTTTTGAATTTCAACTACAATTTCATTAGCTGATACTGATTTTTTATCCCATATTATATTCATAACATCCCATTCAGCCATAGATATTTCAACTTGCTTATTGGCCATTTAAAACACCCATTTCTTTTAATATTTTTTCACTGATTAATTCAGCATTTTTCCCAGACGGCTTTCCATCTGATAAATGTGTAGCAAAATAATACTTATCATGATTTGTAATTACGTAACCTACAAACCACCCATTATTATACTTCCCGTTTACTATACCTGTACCTGTTTTCCCATACAGTTCATACTTTTCATTTTTCTTAATCAATAATGAAGAAGATAATTGATTCTTTGCTTTTTTACTAAAATGGTTATTTTGTTCCATCATATTTTTAAAAACTATTACTTGTTCAAGATTAGATATTTTCAAACTATCTTCCATCCAATAGCTTTTATAACTTCCCAAGTTTTCATTACCATAATTTAATTGCTTGAGTTGAGCCGCAGTATAGTTCTTTGGTATTTGATTACTAATACGTTCGAAGTACCAATTAACTGAATTTTGCATTGCTGTATTTAAATCTTGTTCCTTATTCCAAGACTCGAAAGGATAATGTTTATGATTCCATGACATACGTGAATTTTTATCACTTATGATATGATGGTCAAGTCCAAACATCGCTAAATAAATTTTATAAGTTGAATCAGGAGAATATCTCTTTCTACTTTCTTTTTCATTATAAATATAGTATTTGTCTTTCTTCATGCTGTACATGACGAAAGATCCACTATTTGAACCAAAATTTTTACTTTCATCTAAAATTTGGTGATCGTTCTGTAAGGGCTTTTTATAATTATAATCAGTTATGGATTGCCCCATCAAAAACTGGCTTTGAATTACCATGAGCAAAAAAGTAAAAATACAAATAAAAATTGGAATTAATTTGGACTGTTTTTTCAAATTGGCTTCTTTTATATTAATTAATCTTCTTTTGAGTAATGACTTTTTACCATTAAATGAATGGCTTAATATATTTTTATTAAAAAATGGAATATTTAATACGGAGTCCATAATAGATTCCGCATAAGTTTTAAATTCATTTTTGTTAATATTATTAAGAACAAATCTATCGGCTTCTACTTCATTGTCATGAATTATCTTTCTTTTTACAATATGTATTAATGGATTGTAACTCATAACAATAGAGAAGATATTAAAGATAATTAAATGTAAAGTATCTCTATTTTTAGCATGAGCATATTCATGCAATATTATATATTTTAGTCTTTTGTCAATTACACTTTTAAAATATGAACTAGGAATCAAAATAATATATTTCCCATACCAAAAAGTTATTGGAGATTGAATAGTCTCTGCTTTTCGAATCACAATATTTTTTTTATATTGATGGTTGAAAAGTATCGTATCTATTTTATTTTTTTCATTTTCGTTTAGATAAAGTGACTGTCTCTTTAAATATTTAAGATATAATAAGGATTTCAAAAATTTAAAACTTAAAATAATAACCAAAACTATCCAAATAACTGTGCAGATATTATCAATTGAATCCCAATTAAACTTATGGATATCTGTTGTGAACTCTTGAACAGGTTTGGTGGTATTTATGTTATGGTTCAAGTCGTGTGACCTACTTTCAACTGTGGGCGATTGATTATTCACATTATTAAATTTTATAAAAGAGAATTTAATTGGGATAAAAGGAATTAATCCAGCAAGCACAGTTAGATACCAAACTTTATAATTTAAACTATAATTAAAATAGCGTTTTAATATATACCTAAAAAATACTAACAATAGAAATATAAAACAAAAGCTTACTACGCTCATTATTAGTAATTTAGCCATTTTGACACCTTCTTTCAATTATTTATAATAAACAATTGACACCAATATTACAATTGTAATATTATTAATTTGTAAAAATTACAACTGTAATATTGGAGGGTTTATTTTGAAAAAGTTAATATTTTTAATTGCAATTGCTTTAGTTTTAAGTGCATGTAATTCAAACAGTTCACATGCCAAAGAGTTAAATGATTTAGAAAAAAAATATAATGCTCATATTGGTGTTTATGCTTTAGATACTAAAAGTGGTAAGGAAGTAAAATTTAATTCAGATAAGAGATTTGCCTATGCTTCGACTTCAAAAGCGATAAATAGTGCTATTTTGTTAGAACAAGTACCTTATAATAAGTTAAATAAAAAAATACATATTAACAAAGATGATATAGTTGCTTATTCTCCTATTTTAGAAAAATATGTAGGAAAAGATATCACTTTAAAAGAACTTATTGAGGCTTCAATGGCATATAGTGATAATACAGCAAACAATAAAATTATAAAAGAAATTGGTGGAATCAAAAAAGTTAAACAACGTCTAAAAGAACTAGGAGATAAAGTAACAAATCCAGTTAGATATGAGATAGAATTAAATTACTATTCACCAAAGAGCAAAAAAGATACTTCAACACCTGCTGCTTTCGGTAAGACTTTAAATAAACTTATCGCAAATGGAAAATTAAGCAAAGAAAACAAAAAATTCTTACTTGATTTAATGTTAAATAATAAAAGCGGAGATACTTTAATTAAAGACGGTGTTTCAAAAGACTGTAAGGTTGCTGATAAAAGTGGTCAAGCAATAACATATGCTTCTAGAAATGATGTTGCTTTTGTTTATCCTAAGGGCCAATCTGAACCTATTGTTTTAGTCATTTTTACGAATAAAGACAATAAAAGTGATAAGCCAAATGATAAGTTGATAAGTGAAACCGCCAAGAGTGTAATGAAGGAATTTTAATATTCTAAATGCATAATAAATACGGTTCTGTTGCAAAGTTGAATTTATAATATAATTTTAACAAAAAGGAGTCTTCTGTATGAACTATTTCAGATATAAACAATTTAACAAGGATGTTATCACTGTAGCCGTTGGCTACTATCTAAGATA
>NZ_JACVZN010000044.1:0-17828 GCF_017151895.1 Staphylococcus sp. EG-SA-15
TAATATTTCCCAAGTTCTAGTTAAATCAATTTGTACCATATCCATAGGCACACCAGATTCTGCTGCATCAATCGCATCTTGTATCGTTTGTCTTGCTTGTTTTAATAATGAAATATGTCTTGAATTAGAAACATAAGTCATATCTTGATTTTGTACTTCTCCACCAAAGAACAAATCTCGAATTTGTATTTCTAATTCATCAATACCTTCTTGTTTTAACATTGAAGTTTGAATTAATGGCGTATCACCTATCATATCTTTAACTTCATTAATATCTATGTTTTGCTCTAAATCCATTTTATTAACAATTACGATTACATCTTCATTTTTAACCACTTCATATAATGTGTAATCTTCTTGAGTCAATGCTTCGTTATTGTTTAATACAAATAAAATTAAGTCTGCTTGGCTAAGAGCCTTTCTAGAGCGTTCAACACCAATCTTCTCTACTATATCTTCTGTCTCGCGTATACCAGCAGTATCAACTAATCTTAATGGCACGCCACGAACATTGACGTACTCTTCTAAGACATCTCTTGTAGTACCTGCTACCTCAGTTACAATCGCTTTATTATCTTGTATTAAATTATTTAACATCGATGATTTACCTACGTTTGGTTTACCAACAATAACTGTAGATAAACCTTCACGCATAATTTTGCCCTGCGCACCGGTATCTAATAAACGATTAATTTCCTGTTTGATTTCTTTAGACTGCTCTAAAAGAAATTCAGTAGTCGCATCTTCAACATCATCGTATTCAGGATAATCAATATTCACTTCCACTTGAGCGAGTATCTCTAATATAGATTGACGTTGTTTTTTGATTAAGTCACTTAGACGACCTTCAATTTGATTCATCGCAACTTTAGAAGCTCTATCTGTCTTCGAGCGAATAAAGTCCATAACTGCTTCAGCTTGAGATAAATCAATACGACCATTTAAAAAGGCACGTTTTGTAAATTCACCTGGCTCAGCCATTCTAGCGCCATATGTCATAGTAAGTTCCAGCACTCTATTAATCGTTAAAATACCACCATGACAATTAATTTCTATAATATCTTCGCGTGTAAATGTTTTTGGCGCTCTTAACACAGACACCATAACTTCTTCAACCACTTCTTTAGATTCTGGATCAATAATATGACCGTAATTAAT
This sequence comes from Staphylococcus sp. EG-SA-15, assembly GCF_017151895.1. Classification (NCBI taxonomy): domain Bacteria; kingdom Bacillati; phylum Bacillota; class Bacilli; order Caryophanales; family Staphylococcaceae; genus Staphylococcus; species Staphylococcus sp. EG-SA-15. Next base: position 1,159 of record NZ_JACVZN010000044.1, read on the forward strand.
CGTATGTGATGGAACATCATTTAAAAGATGTTTTCCTTTATATAATTTGTCAGCAATTTCAACGGCTTGCGGTCCAGACAATCGAACAATTCCAATTGCCCCTTCACCCATTGGTGTTGAAATACTCGTAATTGTATCTAAATCCATATTGCTACTCGCCTCCTTCAACGATGTGAATACATTTTAAAGTAAGTTATTATAACCCTAAGGTAAGTCTTACGTTTGTCTGAGGTAAGACTTCGGGAGGTGTTGAGTGGTTAATGTTTACCTTCCCCTACCCTATCATTACTTAATTTTTTTATTAAAAACTTTGGCAATTTTAAGTACGTGCTCAAGACTATTCTGTATTTGTAAAGTCGTCATATCTTTAGCTGGCTGTCTTGCTATTACAATAATATCTTTGGCCAATATATGCGACTTATGTACTTTGAAATTTTCACGTATTGCTCTTTTAATCTTGTTTCTTAACACTGCATTACCTAGTTTTTTAGAAACACTAATACCTAAGCGAAAATGGTCTATTTCTTTATTATTACAAGTGTATACAACAAATTGTCTGTTGGCTACAGAATGACCTTTTTTATATATTCTCTGAAAATCTGCATTCTTTTTAATTCGGTAAGCTTTTTCCAATAACATCACTCGCTTATTTATCGTTTTTATTTGAAGCTATATTTAAACTTCTATTGAGCTTATAACATAAATTTCTATTTATTCTTAATTTAAACGAAAAAAAAGATCACTGATGAGTCAGTGATCTTATGCAGATAAAACTTTACGGCCTTTACGACGACGGCGCGCTAAAACTTTACGGCCATTTTTTGTGCTCATGCGTTTTCTGAAACCATGAACTTTACTATGTTTACGTTTATTTGGTTGATAAGTACGTTTTACCATGCAAAACACCTCCATCTTTATACAGTTATCTAATATACCAGATTATGCAGACTCTGATCACTTTAATAGATAAGATTTTGCGTTTCTTAGATTAAAATTCTCGTATTAGCTCATTGATTATCTAGTCATAATTCAAGCAACTACTACAATATAACAAAATCCTATTTATAACGCAAGTTCATTTTATACTACTGCTCAATTTTTTTACTTTTATCGATTAAAGATAGAAATACACGATGCGAGCAATCAAATTTCATAACATCACCATGAGTTTGGTCCGAAGCATGAGTGTTTACAATGTTTGAATACCTTATACAGTTCTTATACATACTTTATAAATTATTTCCCAAGCTGTTTTGATACACTCACTAACAGATATTCTATAGAAGGAAAAGTTATCCACTTATGCACATTTATAGTTTTCAGAATTGTGGATAATTAGAAATTACACACAAAGTTATACTATTTTTAGCAACATATTCACAGGTATTTGACATATAGAGAACTGAAAAAGTATAATTGTGTGGATAAGTCGTCCAACTCATGATTTTATAAGGATTTATTTATTGATATTTACATAAAAATACTGTGCATAACTAATAAGCAGGATAAAGTTATCCACCGATTGTTATTAACTTGTGGATAATTATTAACATGGTGTGTTTAGAAGTTATCCACGGCTGTTATTTTTGTGTATAACTTAAAAATTTAAGAAAGATGGAGTAAATTTATGTCGGAAAAAGAAATTTGGGAAAAAGTGCTTGAAATTGCTCAAGAAAAATTATCAGCTGTAAGTTACTCAACTTTCCTAAAAGATACTGAGCTTTACACGATTAAAGATGGTGAAGCTATCGTATTATCGAGTATTCCTTTTAATGCAAATTGGTTAAATCAACAATATGCTGAAATTATCCAAGCAATCTTATTTGATGTTGTAGGCTATGAAGTTAAACCTCACTTTATTACTACTGAAGAATTAGCAAATTATAGTAATAATGAAACTGCTACTCCAAAAGAAACAACAAAACCTTCTACTGAAACAACTGAGGATAATCATGTGCTTGGTAGAGAGCAATTCAATGCCCATAACACATTTGACACTTTTGTAATCGGACCTGGTAACCGCTTTCCACATGCAGCAAGTTTAGCTGTAGCCGAAGCACCAGCCAAAGCGTACAATCCATTATTTATCTATGGAGGTGTTGGTTTAGGAAAAACCCATTTAATGCATGCCATTGGTCATCATGTTTTAGATAATAATCCAGATGCCAAAGTGATTTACACATCAAGTGAAAAATTCACAAATGAATTTATTAAATCAATTCGTGATAACGAAGGTGAAGCTTTCAGAGAAAGATATCGTAATATCGACGTCTTATTAATCGATGATATTCAGTTCATACAAAATAAAGTACAAACACAAGAAGAATTTTTCTATACTTTTAATGAATTGCATCAGAATAACAAGCAAATAGTTATTTCGAGTGATCGACCACCAAAGGAAATTGCACAATTAGAAGATCGATTACGTTCACGCTTTGAATGGGGGCTAATTGTTGATATTACGCCACCAGATTATGAAACTCGAATGGCAATTTTGCAGAAGAAAATTGAAGAAGAAAAATTAGATATTCCACCAGAAGCTTTAAATTATATAGCAAATCAAATTCAATCTAATATTCGTGAATTAGAAGGTGCATTAACACGTTTACTTGCATATTCACAATTATTAGGAAAACCAATTACAACTGAATTAACTGCTGAAGCTTTAAAAGATATCATTCAAGCACCAAAATCTAAAAAGATTATCATCCAAGATATTCAAAAAATTGTAGGCCAGTACTATAATGTTAGAATTGAAGATTTCAGTGCAAAAAAACGTACAAAGTCAATTGCATATCCGCGTCAAATAGCTATGTACTTGTCTAGAGAGCTTACAGATTTCTCATTACCTAAAATTGGTGAAGAATTTGGTGGGCGTGATCATACGACCGTCATTCATGCTCATGAAAAAATATCTAAAGATTTAAAAGAAGATCCTATTTTTAAACAAGAAGTAGAGAATCTTGAAAAAGAAATAAGAAATGTATAAGTAGGAAACTTTGGGAAATGTAATCTGTTATATAACAGCACTAATAATAACTGTCATTTTTTACATTTCTATATACTAATGTGGCAAGATGAGCAAAACTCATTTTGTGGATAATGTTTAAAAGTCATACACACCATACACAAGTTATCAACATGTGTATAACTTCGCCAAATCTATGTTTTTACGACTTATCCACCAATCCACAGCACCTACTACTATTACTAAGAACTTAAAACCTATATAATTATATATAAACGACTGGAAGGAGTTTTAATTAATGATGGAATTCACTATTAAAAGAGATTATTTTATTACACAATTAAATGACACATTAAAAGCTATTTCACCAAGAACAACATTACCTATATTAACTGGTATCAAAATCGATGCGAAAGAACATGAAGTTATACTAACTGGTTCAGACTCTGAAATTTCAATAGAAATCACTATTCCTAAAACTGTAGATGGCGAAGATATTGTCAATATTTCAGAAACAGGCTCAGTAGTACTTCCTGGACGATTCTTTGTTGATATTATAAAAAAATTACCTGGTAAAGATGTTAAATTATCTACAAATGAACAATTCCAGACATTAATTACATCAGGTCATTCTGAATTTAATTTGAGTGGCTTAGATCCAGATCAATATCCTTTATTACCTCAAGTTTCTAGAGATGACGCAATTCAATTGTCGGTAAAAGTACTTAAAAACGTGATTGCACAAACGAATTTTGCAGTGTCCACCTCAGAAACACGCCCAGTACTAACTGGTGTGAACTGGCTTATACAAGAAAATGAATTAATATGCACAGCGACTGACTCACACCGCTTGGCTGTAAGAAAGTTGCAGTTAGAAGATGTTTCTGAAAACAAAAATGTCATCATTCCAGGTAAGGCTTTAGCTGAATTAAATAAAATTATGTCTGACAATGAAGAAGACATTGATATCTTCTTTGCTTCAAACCAAGTTTTATTTAAAGTTGGAAATGTGAACTTTATTTCTCGATTATTAGAAGGACATTATCCTGATACAACACGTTTATTCCCTGAAAACTATGAAATTAAATTAAGTATAGACAATGGGGAGTTTTATCATGCGATTGATCGTGCCTCTTTATTAGCGCGTGAAGGTGGTAATAACGTTATTAAATTAAGTACAGGTGATGACGTTGTTGAATTGTCTTCTACATCACCAGAAATTGGTACTGTAAAAGAAGAAGTTGATGCAAACGATGTTGAAGGTGGTAGCCTGAAAATTTCATTCAACTCTAAATATATGATGGATGCTTTAAAAGCAATCGATAATGATGAGGTTGAAGTTGAATTCTTCGGTACAATGAAACCATTTATTCTAAAACCAAAAGGTGACGACTCGGTAACGCAATTAATTTTACCAATCAGAACTTACTAAAAATAAATATAAATAAAGGATGACGTGATTAATTAAAACGTCATCCTTTATTTTTTGGCAAAAATAATTCTAGATGCGTATGTAAAATAAATTTGACAGCATTTTAAACAGCAAATAAAAGACGCCAATTAAATTTATGACAAATGTATCCAAAATTTAATAAGTGTGCTTATATGCCCTTTAAATTTAAAATTTTAATAGTCAATAACAAGTTGAATATAAAAGTTAAACGCCGTTAAATAGCGTTAAAAAATTGAAAATGACAGTATTGCCAAAAAATAAGAATTAATTATTTATATGTAAACGGTTTCTACCTCTATTTTAAATGAAATTTGTGACAAAAAAAGGTATAATATATTAATGACATACAAAGAAATGGAGTGATTATTTTGGTTCAAGAAGTTGTAGTAGAAGGAGACATTAATTTAGGTCAATTTCTAAAAACAGAAGGGATTATTGAATCTGGTGGTCAAGCAAAATGGTTCTTGCAAGACGTTGAAGTATTAATTAATGGAGTGCGTGAAACACGTCGCGGTAAAAAGTTAGAACATCAAGATCGTATAGATATCCCAGAATTACCTGAAGATGCTGGTTCTTTCTTAATCATTCATCAAGGTGAACAATGAAGTTAAATACACTCCAATTAGAAAATTATCGTAACTATGATGAGGTTACGTTGAAATGTCATCCTGACGTGAATATCCTCATTGGAGAAAATGCACAAGGAAAGACAAATTTACTTGAATCAATTTATACCTTAGCTTTAGCAAAAAGTCATAGAACGAGTAATGATAAGGAACTCATACGTTTTAATGCTGATTATGCTAAAATAGAAGGTGAGCTTAGTTATAGACACGGCACGATGCCATTAACAATGTTTATAACTAAAAAAGGTAAACAAGTCAAAGTGAATCACTTAGAGCAAAGTCGTCTAACTCAATATATTGGACACCTTAATGTGGTTCTATTTGCGCCAGAAGATTTGAATATTGTAAAAGGCTCTCCTCAAATAAGACGACGCTTTATAGATATGGAGTTGGGCCAAATTTCTGCTGTTTACTTAAATGATTTAGCTCAATACCAACGTATTTTAAAGCAAAAGAATAATTACTTAAAGCAGTTACAATTAGGCCAAAAAAAGGACTTAACAATGTTGGAAGTATTAAATCAGCAGTTTGCTGAATATGCAATGAAAGTAACTGATAAACGTGCACATTTTATTCAAGAGCTAGAGTCGTTAGCTAAACCGATTCATGCTGGTATCACAAATGATAAAGAAGCGTTGTCGCTGAATTATTTACCTAGTCTTAAATTTGATTATGCTCAAAATGAAGCGGCACGACTTGAAGAAATTATGTCTATTCTTAGCGATAATATGCAAAGAGAAAAAGAACGAGGCATTAGCTTATTCGGACCACATCGAGATGATATAAGTTTTGATGTGAATGGCATGGATGCTCAAACATATGGTTCTCAAGGACAGCAACGTACAACGGCTTTGTCCATTAAATTAGCTGAAATTGAGTTAATGAATATCGAAGTTGGGGAATATCCCGTCTTATTATTAGATGATGTACTCAGTGAATTAGATGATTCGCGTCAAACGCATTTATTAAGTACGATTCAGCATAAAGTACAAACATTTGTCACTACGACATCTGTAGATGGTATTGATCATGAAATCATGAATAACGCTAAATTGTATCGTATTAATCAAGGTGAAATTATAAAGTAACAGAAAGCGATGGTGACTGCATTGTCAGATGTAAACAACACGGATAATTATGGTGCTGGGCAAATACAAGTATTAGAAGGTTTAGAAGCAGTACGTAAAAGACCAGGTATGTATATAGGATCGACTTCAGAGAGAGGTTTGCACCATTTAGTGTGGGAAATTGTCGATAATAGTATCGATGAAGCATTAGCTGGTTATGCAAATAAAATTGAAGTTGTTATTGAAAAAGATAACTGGATTAAAGTAACGGATAACGGACGTGGTATCCCAGTTGATATTCAAGAAAAAATGGGACGTCCAGCTGTCGAAGTTATTTTAACTGTTTTACATGCTGGTGGTAAATTCGGCGGTGGCGGATACAAAGTATCTGGTGGTTTACATGGTGTTGGTTCATCAGTTGTAAACGCATTGTCACAAGACTTAGAAGTATATGTACACAGAAATGAGACTATATATCATCAAGCATATAAAAAAGGTGTACCTCAATTTGACTTAAAAGAAGTTGGCACAACTGATAAGACAGGTACTGTCATTCGTTTTAAAGCAGATGGAGAAATCTTCACAGAGACAACTGTATACAACTATGAAACATTACAGCAGCGTATTAGAGAGCTTGCTTTCTTAAACAAAGGAATTCAAATCACATTAAGAGATGAACGTGATGAAGAAAACGTTAGAGAAGACTCCTATCACTATGAGGGCGGTATTAAATCGTACGTTGAGTTATTGAACGAAAATAAAGAACCTATTCATGATGAGCCAATTTATATTCATCAATCTAAAGATGATATTGAAGTAGAAATTGCGATTCAATATAACTCAGGATATGCCACAAATCTTTTAACTTACGCAAATAACATTCATACGTACGAAGGTGGTACGCATGAAGACGGATTCAAACGTGCATTAACGCGTGTCTTAAATAGTTATGGTTTAAGTAGCAAGATTATGAAAGAAGAAAAAGATAGACTTTCTGGTGAAGATACACGTGAAGGTATGACAGCAATTATATCTATCAAACATGGTGATCCTCAATTCGAAGGTCAAACGAAGACAAAATTAGGTAATTCTGAAGTGCGTCAAGTTGTAGATAAATTATTCTCAGAGCACTTTGAACGATTTTTATATGAAAATCCACAAGTCGCACGTACAGTGGTTGAAAAAGGTATTATGGCGGCACGTGCACGTGTTGCTGCGAAAAAAGCGCGTGAAGTAACACGTCGTAAATCAGCGTTAGATGTAGCAAGTCTTCCAGGTAAATTAGCCGATTGCTCTAGTAAAAGTCCTGAAGAATGTGAGATTTTCTTAGTCGAAGGGGACTCTGCCGGAGGGTCTACAAAATCTGGTCGTGACTCTAGAACGCAGGCGATTTTACCATTACGAGGTAAGATATTAAATGTTGAAAAAGCACGATTAGATAGAATTTTGAATAACAATGAAATTCGTCAAATGATCACAGCATTTGGTACAGGAATCGGTGGCGACTTTGATCTAGCGAAAGCAAGATATCACAAAATCGTCATTATGACTGATGCCGATGTGGATGGAGCGCATATTAGAACATTGTTATTAACATTCTTCTATCGATTTATGAGACCGTTAATTGAAGCAGGCTATGTGTATATTGCACAGCCACCGTTGTATAAACTGACACAAGGTAAACAAAAGTATTATGTATACAATGATAGGGAACTTGATAAACTTAAATCTGAATTGAATCCAACACCAAAATGGTCTATTGCGCGATACAAAGGTCTTGGAGAAATGAATGCAGATCAATTATGGGAAACAACAATGAACCCTGAGCACCGCGCTCTTTTACAAGTAAAACTTGAAGATGCGATTGAAGCGGACCAAACATTTGAAATGTTAATGGGTGACGTTGTAGAAAACCGTAGACAATTTATAGAAGATAATGCAGTTTATGCAAACTTAGACTTCTAAGCGCTGTGAACTGAACTTTTGAAGGAGGAACTCTTGATGGCTGAATTAACTCAATCAAGAATAAATGAACGAAATATTACCAGTGAAATGCGTGAATCATTTTTAGATTATGCGATGAGTGTTATCGTTGCTCGTGCATTGCCAGATGTTCGTGACGGTTTAAAACCAGTACATCGTCGTATACTATATGGATTAAATGAACAAGGTATGACACCGGATAAATCATATAAAAAATCAGCACGTATCGTTGGTGACGTAATGGGTAAATATCACCCTCATGGTGACTCATCTATTTATGAAGCAATGGTACGTATGGCTCAAGATTTCAGTTATCGTTATCCGCTTGTTGATGGCCAAGGTAACTTTGGTTCAATGGATGGAGATGGCGCAGCAGCAATGCGTTATACTGAAGCGCGTATGACTAAAATCACACTTGAACTGTTACGTGATATTAATAAAGATACAATAGATTTTATCGATAACTATGATGGTAATGAAAGAGAGCCGTCAGTCTTACCTGCTCGATTCCCTAACTTGTTAGCCAATGGTGCATCAGGTATCGCGGTAGGTATGGCAACGAATATTCCACCACATAACTTAACAGAATTAATCAATGGTGTACTTAGCTTAAGTAAGAACCCTGATATTTCAATTGCTGAGTTAATGGAGGATATTGAAGGTCCTGATTTCCCTACTGCTGGACTTATTTTAGGTAAGAGTGGTATTAGACGTGCATATGAAACAGGTCGTGGTTCAATTCAAATGCGTTCTCGTGCAGTTATTGAAGAACGTGGAGGCGGACGTCAACGTATTGTTGTCACTGAAATTCCTTTCCAAGTGAATAAGGCTCGTATGATTGAAAAAATTGCAGAGCTCGTTCGTGACAAGAAAATTGACGGTATCACTGATTTACGTGATGAAACAAGTTTACGTACTGGTGTGCGTGTCGTTATTGATGTGCGTAAGGATGCAAATGCTAGTGTCATTTTAAATAACTTATACAAACAAACACCTCTTCAAACATCATTTGGTGTGAATATGATTGCACTTGTAAATGGTAGACCGAAGCTTATTAATTTAAAAGAAGCGTTGGTACATTATTTAGAGCATCAAAAGACAGTTGTTAGAAGACGTACGCAATACAACTTACGTAAAGCTAAAGATCGTGCCCACATTTTAGAAGGATTACGTATCGCACTTGACCATATCGATGAAATTATTTCAACGATTCGTGAGTCAGATACAGATAAAGTTGCCATGGAAAGCTTGCAACAACGCTTCAAACTTTCTGAAAAACAAGCTCAAGCTATTTTAGACATGCGTTTAAGACGTCTAACAGGTTTAGAGAGAGACAAAATTGAAGCTGAATATAATGAGTTATTAAATTATATTAGTGAATTAGAAGCCATCTTAGCTGATGAAGAAGTGTTATTACAGTTAGTTAGAGATGAATTGACTGAAATTAGAGATCGTTTTGGTGATGATCGTCGTACTGAAATCCAATTAGGTGGATTTGAAGATTTAGAAGATGAAGATCTCATTCCAGAAGAACAAATAGTAATTACTTTGAGCCATAATAACTACATTAAACGTTTGCCGGTATCTACATATCGTGCTCAAAACCGTGGTGGTCGTGGTGTTCAAGGTATGAATACATTGGAAGAAGATTTTGTCAGTCAATTGGTAACTTTAAGTACACATGACCATGTATTGTTCTTTACTAACAAAGGTCGTGTATACAAACTTAAAGGTTATGAAGTGCCTGAGTTATCAAGACAGTCTAAAGGTATTCCTGTAGTGAATGCTATTGAACTTGAAAATGATGAAGTCATTAGTACAATGATTGCTGTTAAAGACCTTGAAAGTGAAGACAACTTCTTAGTGTTTGCAACTAAACGTGGTGTCGTTAAACGTTCAGCATTAAGTAACTTCTCAAGAATAAATAGAAATGGTAAGATTGCGATTTCGTTCAGAGAAGATGATGAGTTAATTGCAGTTCGTTTAACAAGTGGTCAAGAAGATATCTTGATTGGTACATCACATGCATCATTAATTCGATTCCCTGAATCAACATTACGTCCTTTAGGCCGTACAGCAACGGGTGTGAAAGGTATTACACTTCGTGAAGGTGACGAAGTTGTAGGGCTTGATGTAGCTCATGCAAACAGTGTTGATGAAGTATTAGTAGTTACTGAAAATGGTTATGGTAAACGTACGCCAGTTAATGACTATCGTTTATCAAATCGTGGTGGTAAAGGTATTAAAACAGCTACGATTACTGAGCGTAATGGTAATGTTGTATGTATCACTACAGTAACTGGTGAAGAAGATTTAATGATTGTTACTAATGCAGGTGTCATTATTCGACTAGATGTTGCAGATATTTCTCAAAATGGTCGTGCAGCACAAGGTGTTCGCTTAATTCGCTTAGGTGATGATCAATTTGTTTCAACGGTTGCTAAAGTAAAAGAAGATGCAGAAGATGAAACGAATGAAGATGAGCAATCTACTTCAACTGTATCTGAAGATGGTACTGAACAACAACGTGAAGCGGTTGTAAATGATGAAACACCAGGAAATGCAATTCATACTGAAGTGATTGATTCAGAAGAAAATGATGAAGATGGACGTATTGAAGTAAGACAAGATTTCATGGATCGTGTTGAAGAAGATATACAACAATCATCAGATGAAGAATAATAAAAAATAAGACTTCCCTATATGTAGGGGAGTCTTATTTTTATGCTAGAAAGTAATGCTTTACTATATTCAATGATTAGTAATGACTAACTTTCTAATTGTTTCATTGCGTAAGGTATTTCATTGATAAGTCTTGATGGTGGCACCACATACATATCTTTTGCAAGGTTTTCGCCAATAAAACTATGTGTATATGTGGCACTCATAACCGCTTCTTTTAAGTTATCAAATTGACCGACAAAGCTTGTAATCATACCAGCAAGTGTATCGCCCATACCACCAGTCGCCATTGCTGGGCTACCGATTGTCAATTTAAAGTCTTCATCTTTAAAGAAAATTTCAGTACCATGTTTTTTAAGTACAACAGTTGCACCTAAACGATCAACTGCTTCACGATTACGCTCATATGTCTGTTCCTCAATAGGAATACCACTTAATCGTTCCCATTCTTTGAGGTGTGGTGTAAAGATCACACGACATGTAGGTAATTGCGGTTTCAGTTTACTAAAGATTGTAATCGCATCGCCGTCTACGATTAAATTTTGATGCGGTTGTATATTTTGTAGTAGGAATGTAATGGCATTATTTCCTTTGAAATCAACGCCAAGACCTGGACCAATTAGTATACTGTCAGTCATTTCAATCATTTTCGTCAACATTTTCGTATCATTAATATCAATAACCATCGCTTCTGGGCAACGAGAATGTAATGCTGAATGATTTGTTGGATGTGTAGCTACAGTGATTAAACCACTACCGCTAAATACACATGCACGAGCCGCTAACATAATGGCACCACCTAAGTTAGCAGATCCACCAATTAATAAAATTTTGCCATAATCACCTTTATGTGAATCTTCTTTGCGCTTAGGAATGTTAATAGAATTTAACGTTTCCATAGTGATATAACCTCCCATGTAAAAGCCTTTTCCGAATTTATTCAATTTTAAAAATATATAGTAACTTTTAACAAAATGTATTATAAATTTCTGAATTCATTATTATTTGTCGTTAAATACAATAGAAAATACTATACCTGTATATGCAATTCGTCAATAGATAAATTATTAAATATGCTTACAACAATCTTAATATCCTTTAACGCACTACAATAGTGCTCTGATAATAGGTTATAAATGTACGTAAAACCATTGTTTCAATAAAAATGAAAACGTATACTTCAAGAAGGATGGGTTACTTAATATAAACAAGGGGGTAACATATATGACTTTATATTTAGATGGTGAAACACTAACAATTGAGGATATTAAATCATTTTTACAACAACAATCAAACATTGAAATTATTGATGATGCGTTAGAACGTGTCAAAAAAAGTAGAGCGGTAGTTGAACGTATTATTGAAAATGAGGAAACGGTTTACGGTATCACTACAGGTTTTGGGTTATTTAGTGATGTACGTATAGACCCGACGCAATATAATGAATTACAAGTGAATCTGATACGCTCACATGCCTGTGGGCTAGGTGAGCCATTTTCAAAAGAAGTAGCATTAGTCATGATGATTTTACGATTGAATACATTATTAAAAGGTCATTCAGGTGCCACTTTAGAATTAGTGAGACAATTACAATTTTTTATAAATGAACGTATTATACCGATAATCCCACAGCAAGGCTCTCTCGGTGCATCAGGAGATTTAGCGCCATTATCACACTTAGCATTAGCATTAATTGGTGAAGGGAAAGTATTGTACAGAGGGGAAGAAAAGGATAGTGACGATGTATTAAGAGAATTAAATAGACAACCTTTGAACCTTCAGGCTAAAGAAGGTTTAGCATTGATTAATGGTACGCAAGCTATGACAGCTCAAGGTGTCATTAGTTATATAGAAGCAGAAGATTTAGGTTACCAATCTGAATGGATTGCTGCATTAACGCATCAGTCTCTTAATGGCATTATAGATGCATATCGACATGATGTGCACGCAGTTCGTAATTTTCAAGAACAGATTAATGTGGCAGCGCGTATGCGTGATTGGTTAGAAGGATCAACATTAACGACGCGACAAGCAGAAATACGTGTACAAGATGCATATACGTTGCGTTGTATACCACAAATCCATGGCGCGAGTTTTCAAGTATTCAATTATGTTAAACAGCAATTAGAATTTGAAATGAATGCGGCTAATGATAATCCACTTATATTTGAGGAAGCAAATGAAACGTTTGTTATTTCAGGTGGTAACTTCCATGGACAACCTATTGCTTTTGCATTAGATCATCTTAAATTAGGTGTAAGTGAATTAGCAAACGTATCGGAACGTCGTCTAGAGCGACTAGTAAATCCTCAATTAAATGGTGATTTACCAGCATTTCTTAGTCCAGAGCCAGGATTGCAAAGTGGCGCGATGATTATGCAATATGCTGCTGCAAGTCTCGTTTCTGAAAATAAAACTTTAGCGCATCCAGCGAGTGTTGATTCTATCACTTCATCTGCGAACCAAGAAGATCACGTATCTATGGGAACTACAGCTGCTAGACATGGTTATCAAATTATTGAAAATGCAAGACGTGTGTTGGCAATCGAATGTGTTATTGCATTACAAGCAGCAGAGTTGAAAGGTGTCGAAGGATTATCACCAAAAACACGTCGCAAGTATGATGAGTTTCGAAGTATCGTGCCATCCATTACACATGATCGTCAATTTCATAAAGATATTGAAGCGGTTGCACAGTATTTAAAGCAATCAATTTATCACACGACTGCATGTCACTAAATCGACATGAGTGATGTTTGAAATCGTTACTTGAAAAAGCAAATATAGTTTGCTATATTAAAATTAACTTAATAAGACATTGTTCGTAGGACAAGTAATATATAGTGTTCGATATCAGAGAGCTTGTGGTTAGTGTGAACAAGAATCAACATATATATGAATCTACCTACTTATTTAAAAGAACAATCGGTGATAACCGTTATTTTAGTGAAGTGCAATTTAGGTTTAGTGTATCTTTATAACTTAAATTGTTAAATAGGGTGGCAACGCGTAGACCACGTCCCTTGTAGGGATGTGGTCTTTTTTTATTTTCTAAAAAATAAAGACGTACGTCATTCCATAATAAATGATAATTATTTGGGAAAGGATGAAGGTTAATGTTAGACATTAGATTATTCAGAAATGAGCCTGACACAGTTAAGAGCAAAATTGAATTACGTGGAGATGATCCAAAAGTTGTAGATGAAATTTTAGAATTGGATGAGCAACGACGTAAATTAATTAGTGCAACAGAAGAAATGAAAGCACGTCGTAATAAAGTAAGCGAAGAAATCGCATTAAAAAAACGTAATAAAGAAAATGCTGATGATGTGATTGCTGAAATGCGCACATTAGGTGACGATATTAAAGAAAAAGATAGTCAATTAAATGAAATTGATAATAAAATGACAGGTATCCTTTGTCGTATTCCAAATTTAATAAGTGATGATGTACCTCAAGGTGAATCTGATGAAGATAACGTTGAAGTTAAAAAGTGGGGTACACCACGTGAGTTTTCATTTGAACCAAAAGCACATTGGGATATTGTAGAAGAATTGAAAATGGCTGATTTTGATCGTGCAGCAAAAGTTTCAGGCGCGCGTTTTGTATATTTAACAAATGAAGGTGCGCAATTAGAGCGTGCTTTAATGAACTATATGATTACAAAACATACAACACAACATGGTTATACAGAAATGATGGTACCACAGCTTGTGAACGCAGATACAATGTATGGTACAGGTCAATTACCTAAATTTGAAGAAGATTTATTTAAAGTAGAAAAAGAAGGATTATATACAATTCCAACTGCTGAAGTACCATTAACGAATTTCTACCGTAATGAAATTATTCAACCAGGTGTACTTCCTGAAAAATTCACTGGTCAATCTGCATGTTTCCGTAGTGAAGCAGGATCAGCAGGTAGAGATACAAGAGGATTAATTCGTTTACATCAATTCGATAAAGTGGAAATGGTACGTTTTGAACAACCTGAAGATTCATGGAATGCTTTAGAAGAAATGACAACAAACGCAGAAGCAATTCTAGAAGAGTTAGGTTTACCATATCGTCGTGTTATTTTATGTACAGGTGATATTGGATTTAGTGCAAGCAAAACATATGATTTAGAAGTTTGGTTACCAAGCTACAATGATTATAAAGAAATTAGTTCATGCTCAAACTGTACGGATTTCCAAGCGCGTCGTGCTAACATCCGCTTCAAGCGTGACAAAGCAGCTAAACCAGAATTAGCACATACATTAAATGGTAGTGGTTTAGCAGTTGGACGTACATTTGCTGCTATTGTTGAAAATTACCAAAATGAAGATGGAACAGTAACAATTCCAGAAGCATTAGTACCATTTATGGGTGGTAAAACACAAATTTCAAAACCAGTTAAATAAAGGCTTTAGCTACAAGCTTTAAAAAGTATATATCTACGTATACTTAAAGCAAGGGCAAGATACTTTAAATAATATTTTAAAAAGTGGTGACGAAGCTGTCGCCACTTTTTTTGTGCTGTAAAAGTATAATAGTGAGCCAATGCACATAACAACAATAAATTAAGTTTGTGGTTTAATGGGGTGAACGCATTTCATTATAGCAACAATACGGGATAATTATGATGAACTAAAACAATCTAAAACGTAACAAGTTTGAGCATCACTAATATAGGAAAGGAAGCGATAAAATACTGATTTCGTTGATATGTAGTATGAGTTATATCGATGGAGTAGGGTAGGGGGAGGGGATGATTATAAGGAAGTGGTACATGAATCAATATCCCAGACTCATCATCAGATATAAAAATTTATAAAATTGATACTTAAAAACAACTACAAATCCATAGAAAATATGGAGGTAGTCTTAAATAAAAAAATGAAAATTCTCAAAAATAAAAAGTTAATATGAAGCTGACTAAAGACTCCGGTATGTCTAACCTCAGACAAACTGATGTCTAATGTTATTGCTTAGGGTATAGAACTGTATTAGACTAGGTATATTATTTTTTCGTAATTATATAAATATAAAGTGGCAAAGGAGGTAATTGAGATGACAACACATTTAAGTTTTAGACAAGGCGTGCAAGAGTGTATCCCAACATTATTGGGTTATGCCGGTGTTGGTATTTCATTTGGTATTGTGGCTTCGTCTCAAAACTTTAGTATTTTAGAAATTGTCTTGTTATGTCTTGTTATATATGCCGGTGCTGCG
Organism: Staphylococcus sp. EG-SA-15; assembly: GCF_017151895.1. Classification (NCBI taxonomy): domain Bacteria; kingdom Bacillati; phylum Bacillota; class Bacilli; order Caryophanales; family Staphylococcaceae; genus Staphylococcus; species Staphylococcus sp. EG-SA-15. The sequence goes on from NZ_JACVZN010000044.1 coordinate 17,152, forward strand.
CAATTTATTATGTGCGCGTTGTTTATAGCAGGTACACCTATATCAGCGATTGTACTAACTGTATTTATCGTAAATTCAAGAATGTTCCTTTTAAGTATGTCGCTTGCACCAAACTTCAAGACATATGGGTTTTGGAACCGTGTTGGATTAGGTTCATTAGTAACTGACGAAACGTTTGGCGTCGCCATTACACCTTATTTAAAAGGAGAAGCTATCAATGATCGTTGGATGCATGGTCTTAACATCACAGCATATTTATTTTGGGCAATTTCATGTGTAGCTGGGGCTTTATTTGGCGAATATATCTCAAATCCGCAAACGCTAGGGTTAGATTTTGCTATCACGGCTATGTTTATCTTTTTGGCCATTGCGCAATTTGAATCAATTACTAAATCGCGATTAAGAATTTACATAGTACTCATTATTGCCGTCATAGTAATGATGTTATCGCTAAGTATGTTTATGCCTTCATATCTAGCAATATTAATTGCAGCCACAATTTCAGCAGCGTTAGGAGTGATGATGGAACGATGATAACTCATATGAACATGTTAATACTTATTTTATTGTGTGGTATCGTAACGCTATTAATTCGAATTATACCTTTTATCATGATTTCAAAAGTGCAATTGCCTGATGTCGTGGTTCGATGGCTATCATTTATCCCAATCACACTA
>NZ_JACVZN010000045.1:0-16319 GCF_017151895.1 Staphylococcus sp. EG-SA-15
GCAGTCGAATATTCTTTTTCTAAAAAATCATGCATAGCTTTAAAGTCATGTTTCGTTGTTATGTCATGAAAAATTTGCGACCATTCCATTCAATCTCACCTCAGGACATATTTTAACATATCACACTTATCTAAAGTGAATGACATTTTCAAAAGTTACAATAGTATGAATGATTCATTTCAACAATCATCAAATATTGAATGCTTAATATTTTTCAATTAGGTTAAAAATGATATGATGAATACAATATTATTATGTAGGAGTGAAGCTCAATGGCTTTAAAGAAAGTTTTAACAATTGCCGGTTCTGACACAAGTGCTGGCGCAGGTATGCAAGCAGATTTGAAAACGTTCCAAGAATTAGATACGTATGGCATGGTCGCTTTAACTGCCATCGTTACTATGGATAAAGATACATGGTCACACGATGTCACACCATTACCTATGGACGTATTTGAAAAGCAACTTGAAACGGCTTTATCAATCGGACCTGATGCTATTAAAACAGGTATGTTAGGTACTGAGGAGATAATCAAACGTGCTGGAGAAGTATATGAGGCATCTAATGCACAATATTTTGTAGTAGATCCTGTCATGGTTTGTAAAGGCGAAGATGAAGTGCTTAATCCTGGAAATACTGAGGCGATGATTAAATATTTACTACCTAAAGCAACGGTAGTGACACCAAACTTATTTGAAGCGGGTCAATTATCAGGATTAGGTAAATTAAATTCAATTGAAGATATGAAAAAGGCTGCAACAATTATCTTTGATAAAGGCGCACAGCATGTCATCATTAAAGGTGGCAAAGCTTTAGATCAAGATAAATCGTATGACTTATACTATGATGGTCAAACATTTTATCAACTAACAACAGACATGTTCCAACAAAGTTATAACCATGGTGCTGGTTGTACATTTGCTGCGGCAACAACTGCATATTTAGCTAACGGTAAGTCACCGAAAGAAGCTGTGATTAGCGCGAAAGCTTTCGTCGCTTCTGCTATTAAAAACGGTTGGAAAATGAATGATTTTGTTGGTCCTGTGGATCACGGTGCATACAACCGTATTGAACATATCGATGTTGAAGTAACAGAGGTTTAACGATTAGGCGGTTCATCTATAAATCAACATTATTAGCCACACCACTTAAATTGGGTATGAACTCAATTTATGTGATGTGGTTATTTTTTTATAATCATCATGCTCTGTATATAATTTAAATTTGAAAGTTACATATAAGCGTTATTAGCTTTTATTGAAAATTTCATACATATCGAACAATACATACAAATATTTCCTATACATCTACATCTATGACTAAATAACCCTTTATTTTCAAGATGAACTTAAACTCATCTATATGCTCAATACCTCTATCATTATCATTCTTTTGCGATAGATGCCTCTCTAATCATATATGTTATATTTCCCAAATGACTGCCAGGCGACTCTATAAATATATATTTATTTAGAACTTTTATACATAAATAGTCTTAGTAAATCATACGTTCTATGTCTGATAAAAAGTTGATACTTAAGGTTGATGTCACACATAAAAATGTTATTTATAATATAACCATAGAGTAGCAAAGGAGGTAATATAGGTTATGATTATTTATCGACAGTATCACCATGAAGGCGCACCAGTTTATGAAATTATAACCAAAACGTTTCAGCATGTTTCAATTAAATGTGACGATTCATTTAGTGATACTGAAATATTCAAATTGCTCTCTTTATTACAAGACGATATAGATCATATGAAAGTTAGTTAAATTGACTAATCGTTCCAATAATCCAGAATTTATTAAACATTGATATAGTTGTTATTATTATTTTAGATTAATGCATCCCCGTGCAAAGAAAGAAACGTAACCTATATTCATCTCTGTTCCCAATAATAATAACAATACATAACTGATATTAGCTGTCCTTTCATCTCCTAATTAATATGCGTTCATGCAGCTAATATCGGTTATTTTTTTGTGCTCAAAGAAATTTTTATTTTAATCTCTCCATCGTCATTAATTGCTATAATTTCGTGTTCGTGTTGTTCAATGAATTCGATATTTTCATTTATTAAAATAGGTTTAACGTAGTTAATTTGACACTGGTTTGTCTCTAATGACATAGCCATCAGCATCATTTGACTCACTAATTGTCCTGGCACAATCTCATTATGTATTGGATTATCATCATTTACGAGCGCCAAATATTCATTTATCCATATCTCATTAAACTTCATCTCTACTTCATCGCCTTAATAAAAGTTTGTGTAACCGTTATGACATGTTGATCATTTTTAGTTAATGTTAAAGCCATTGTATAACGTGTGATATTGCGAGTCTGTCGGCATTCAATATCTTCTAAATGCCCTACATATATTGTGTCTACTTCTATCTTTTGAGTTTGATTAATTGCTGATTTTGTTAAAATCAGTTCGCTATTTGCATATTTTTTAAATAAATCAAATTTTGGCCATAATGACGCACACATTAATGGTGGTACTTCTTTTCTATAAGGTTGGTTAAAACACTGATAATATGCAGCCACACTATCCTTAGAAAATGACACATTTAATCGCTGGTTAGAATCGAGTAAATAATGCTGCATTTCCTAGACCTCCCCCTATCCCCATAGATGCAATCATAGTCTCTTTGTCAAACATATAAAATAATCGAGTCACTAATTGGGCACCGCTTGCACCGTATGGATGACCTGATGCTAATGCACCACCCCATATATTTAATTGCGTATTTGAAATATTTAAAGCTTGTTGGCAGGCAACTACCTGTGCACTGAACGCTTCGTTAATTTCAATGACTTCAATATTTTCTATCGTTAATTGATTTCTTTTTAGTAAGTTGGAAATGGCTGGTACTGGACCAATGCCAGGAAAATTAGAATCAACACCTACCGTAACACCATCTTTAAATAATAAACCATGCTCGAAACCTAATTCGTATGCCATATCTTTTTCCATAATAAGCAATAAAACTGCACCATCATTTTTCATACAACTATTCGCAGCGGTAACGGTCCCACCTTTGATCACGGGCTTAAATCGGCCAAAGTTATCTTTCGGAATATGTGATTTTAGACTTTCATCAGTGTTGAATATTTCTCCTTTAACGGTTATAGGTAATATTTCCTGAGAAATATTTCCATTCTTTACATTTTCCGCTGTCAATTGATGACTTCGATAAGCAAATTCATCTTGTAATTCTCTTGAAACATCATACATCTTGGCCACATTTTCAGCACCTTGAATCATTGATGGGTCGCTCATTTCAGGTGCAAATGATGCACGCTCATAAAACTCAGGTAATGCTGTTTCGTACACAGAATGCGGTCGTTTGATTTTCCAAGGTGCTCGACTTGTACTTTCAACACCACCTGCAATATATACCTTGCCAGCTCCGGCTTGGATCATGCGACATGCATATTGAACACTTTCAAGTCCAGACCCACATTGCCGATCGATTGTGACGCCAGGTATTGAATCTTTAAGCCCCGCTTCAAGCAATGCTTTTCTTGCAATATTGCCACCATTCCCAACAACATTACCTAAAACTACATCATCTATTTTAGATATTACCTCTGGATACTTCTCTTTAAAATGTTGGAATAAAGGTTTAAGCAATTGTTCTGGCTCTAAATGTTTTAAAGTGCCACCATATTTCCCAAATGCAGTTCGTTTAGCTGCAACTATGACTGCTTGATTCATATTATAATTCACCTCTCAAATACATCGACATCATTTTTTCTCTAGCAATTTTACCACTTGCAGTGTAATACATCTTTTCTACATGATGAATCATCGATGGAATTTCATAGCGTTTCACTTTCTTTTTTAAAAATTGTTTTACATTTTTATGTGTAAGTGTCACATCACCAGAATAAAGCAATACGCCTATTTGACCAAAACGCTCATTTGGAATACCGATGATAATTGCTTCATCAATGCTCGAAGATTGCGTTAAAAGGCGTTCAACATGTGCTGGATATATATTTTGACCACCAATAATTAACATATCCTGTTGACGTCCCGTTAAATATAAATACTGCTCTTTTACATAGCCATTATCATTAGTAACAAACCATTCATCATTATTTATACATTGTTCACTTACATAGCCACTAAACATCATATTACTTTTTATACAAATAGTTCCTATACCATTGTGATCGTGATTCGTTGTTTTCAATTCCACATTTGGAAATAGCACACCTACTGATTCAACTGGTGCTTGCTGATTCAAGTTATAGCTGATAAAACTGGTTTCCGATGTACCAAAAAATTCAATCAAATTTATGTCATTTGCTTGATTTTTTATCTTTTTAAAAATAGAAGAATGCAGCTTATCTCCACTGCTAAAAAATGATTGGATTGTATGTTCATTGTTGTAAACTAACAATAATGATTTAATCATCGTTGGAACAAGAAACATAGCAACTTTGTATGATGATATTTTATGACATTGATTAAGTAACTTTTCAGGATGAAAAGTGGTCTGTCCTATAAAAGTACGACCGGAACTTAAAGCAAACAATAACGCATATAATGTTAACGAGTGCGATAGTGGTCCAGGGGCTGCTATTGCATTTTCATTTTTTAACATCAACATTTCATTAACTTCAAAAGAAGCCAACCATGAATCTTCATCACGATAATATGCTTTTGGCAGTCCAGTTGTCCCTGAAGTAAAACCAATATGTAATAAATTGGGGTAGTGCTGTAATTGCGTTGAATCAATAAACATCGGTGAGTCTATATTCTGCATGAGACCTGTATCTCCAATTACATCTTTAATACCATATTTTTCAATCAATTGACGATGTATAGTACTTTGCCATTTACCTTCCATCATCATAGGCACTTTATGTAAACGATGCAAAGCTAAATAACAAATAATACTTTGCACCGGTGATTTCATATTAATAGCAACGACAGGGTTAAGTGAATATTTCTGCAAAGATTCAACTGCGCTAGTGATGCGGGCATTTAGTTGACTATATGTAATTGTTTCATCATCGATATGTAATGCTATGTCATTAGGTTTATTTTGAGTATGTGTTTTCAACTGTTCTAAAATTACGTTCATCAATATCCCTCACTCAATGTAAACTTTAAAATACATATTGTTAACATTATATAATGAATAAGTATTTTTATCAGGTAAACCTGCCTATTATAAAAATCAAACTTAAGCCCTAGATAAATTTGATACTGTAGTACCATGTTTTTTATTAGATAAGACGTTACTATATGTATATAGAGAAAAGAAGTTATCGCAATCGCAATAACTGACACAAATAAGTCACCCAATCTATTTAAGTTTGTGTTCTCTATAATAATATTGAAGGTTAGAGTCTCAATATTAATTGCGTTGGACAAAATACTCTAAGACATATTTACATCCTAACATTTCAATAGCAAGAGAATTTTAAGTATTCAAAGCTAAACATATGCTTTAAGTCCCCTCTTTCCCCCATTGCGATAATCATTGCAGTGGGGGTTTATGTATATACAAAAACTTTATTACGGCTAATTACAGTTCTCAATTTAAAAAGCACTTTAAAGTTAGCAGAACCTACTAGCTTTAAAGTGCTTATATACGATTGATTTATACTTTTTATTAAAATCTCTAATTCTTACGTTCTTTAACCCACCATAATGCTTCTTTTGGATGTTCTGCATAATAAGCTCTATCTTGCTCGTTATCTACATTTGGATACGAACCTTTTAGAGATTTTCCTGCTGTACTTAAATGTAAGAATGTAATAACTAAAAAGCCAATAACACTGATTGCTGTTAAATAATACGCAGGTGCTAATGGATCTCCAGTTTTCGTAACTAACCATGTTGCAACTAATGGCGTCGTACCACCAAATATCGAAACAGAGATATTAAATGTTACTGATAAAGTTCGATATCTTATATGACTGTAAAACATCGTTGGTAACGACCCTGGCATTGTCGCTTCGTAAGTTGATAAGAAAAATCCTAATATAAATATACCGATTACTATTACAACAAATGATTGTGAATGTAATAACATAAATGCGATGATACTGAATAATGTTAGCCCACCAGTACCAATTAGAAATACTTTCTTTTCACCTATTTTATCCGCTAACTTACCAAACATTAATGCTAATGGAATCATTATTGCCATGACACAAGTAATTAATACACTTGTTGTCGTTGCATCTAATTTAATAACTTGTTCTAAATAGGTTGGTAAATATGCAGTTACCATATAGTTCGTAACATTGAAGAATACAACAGCTACAAAACATACAAATATATCTTTGTAATAAAATCTGATGATTTGTAAAAAGTTAATGTTATCTCTTTCTGGTTGTGTTGCAACATCATTTTCGAAAACTGGTGATTCTTCCAGCTTACGACGTAAATATAAGCCAAATAATCCTAGGAATAAACCGAGTAAGAATGGGATTCTCCAACCAAATGATGCCATTTGTTCATCTGTTAAAAAGAATGTTAATACAGCAATCATAATTGAAGCAGCTATGTAACCTGATAATGTCCCAATTTCTAGTCCACTACCTAATGAGTTACGACGCTTATCTGGAGATGATTCGGCAACATATGTCATTGCCCCCGCATACTCTCCACCTGTTGAAAATCCTTGCAGTACTCTTGCAAGCAATAATAGTATTGGTGCCCAAAGTCCAATTTGATCATAGCTTGGCAATAATCCAATGGTTAATGTTGAAAATGCCATTAAAATAATTGTAGATGTTAATACAACTTTACGTCCATATTTGTCACCAATAATACCAAATACGACACCACCAATTGGTCTTAATAAAAACGCAATGGCTAATGCTGCGAAAGTCAACATTTGTCGAATGTCTGCATTCTCTACTGGAGAGAAGAAGTTCGCTCCAATGTACGCAGTTGTATATGCATAGACACCAAAATCGAACCATTCCATTGCATTACCGATACCGGTTGCAACAACGGTTTTTTTAGCTTTCTTTGCATCCACCATGTTAATATTCTCTTTATTAAAATCCATGAATTCATACACTCCCTCTTGTATGTTTCATAATTATACGGAGTTAATTAGTTTTGTCAAATTTATAAGGATTTAAACTTTTATATAAATACAAAAGTATGTTTACTCAAAAATTTCACTTTATCGAATTAAATTCAATGATTTTATACCCTCATACATTTGAATTAAACAATAATAATTCTTAAATCATCGAACGATTAACTTTTTGGAATTATAACTAAAAATAGCGATAGCACACAACTTCATGTAAGTCATATGCTATCGCCATTTTCGACATCGTATTTAAATGTTTATACTCAATTTACTTCAATAACTTTGTCATTACTTTAATTTATTTTTACAAAAATAAATGATCAACGAGTCAGACATTACTCTTTAAAAATTCATAATGTTTAATAAATATTTATTTTAAATTCCTAATCTAAAGCGAAATATTTCTAAGTATAATCTAATATTTATGAATATGCATTTTAACCATGGTATTCTCTGTTTTAACAAATTTTATAATACTGTATTAATTTCTGATGGATCATTGATTATAAAATCTGGATTTGAATGAAGTAATGACCTTGCATCATGTGCTCCCCATGTTACTGCTGCAGATGGTACACCAGCATGTTGCGCCATCTCAACATCAAATGTTGAATCACCAATATAAACCGTTTGTTGGCTATTTAAATTGTAGCGTTGCACAATTGTGTGTATGCCTTCAGGATTTGGTTTATATGCACTTACTTGATCGGATCCAACAGCTTCGGTAATCAAGTGATTTAATCCAATAGCCGATAAATTTCTTTCTAATACATCACTCTTCTTACTAGACACCACGAAAAGTTTTTTCCCTTGGTTATACAAACTTGTAATGGCTTCAGTTATACCCGCAAATTCATAAATATAGTCCTTTTCAATAGATTGATATGTATGTCTAAATGTATCGATTAACTTTGCTAATGCTGCTTCATCTAATGGTCGGTCTGCTAATTTTAAAAATGATTCTTCAATAGGTATTCCCATATAATGCGTTATTTCTTTAGATGATGGTTCCGTTAAGCCACATGCTTTAAATGCACTTTGTGTTGCTACTTCACCACATTTTTTCGTGTCTGCCAACGTACCATCAAAATCAAAAATATAATTGTCAAACTTCAATATTAACACCCCTATTCGTTTATTATTGATATTATACTATAATTTATTATTTAAATAAAAAAATAATCGATAATATTTCTGCCTAGGCATCATATTATCGACTATCTTTATTTTATTCTAAATTAGCATGATTTTGTTGCATCGTTTGTTCCGTAACATTCATTTCAGTCATCAATCCCATTACAACACTATCTAAAAATAATTGAGATGCTTGTTCAAACAAACTTCCTAATGGTTGTGCCGAGCCTTGTTCATCATATTTTGTACCTGCAGGCAAAACGATGTTCGTCCCAGCTAGATTGCCTATTGCAGAATCTTTATTTGTAGTAATTAATACGATGTCAGCACCTACTGATTTTGCTTTGTCTGCTAATAATCTTAAATGTTCCGTGGAACCTGAACCAGAGATAATTACAAATACATCATTCGACTTAATCGCAGGTGTCGTTGATTCTCCAACAACATGTGCCTGTTTGCCGAGCTGATTTAAGCGCATTGCAAAACTATTCGCCACGAATCCTGAACGTCCTTTACCAGCTACAAATATATGTTCAGCATGTAGTATTTTGGAGGCAAACGTTGAAAACTCATCCGCTTCAACATGTGACAAAGTCATCTTTAATTCATCTAGAATTAATTGATAGTCACTAAATTCAGCCATATTACTTACCTTCGATTGCAGCGCGACATTGTTTTGCAGCTTCTACTGGATCATCTGCATTTGCGATTCCGCCACCAACAATAACAAGATCAGGACTTTCAGCGACAATTTCTTTAATTGTATCTGGTTTAATTCCACCTGCTACTGCAACTTTAGAATTTTTAATAACAGATTTAACGGTTCTTAAACTTTCTAATGGTGATTGCCCTTCTGCTTGTAAATCATAACCAGTGTGTACTGCAATATAATCCGCACCCATTTCATCTAGTTCTTTTGCACGTTTTTCTAAATCTTGAACAGCAATCATATCAACTAGTAATTGTTTATTATTTTTATGAGCTTCTTCAATAGCTGCTTTAATTGATGCATCTTCTGCAACACCTAGTATTGTAATTACATCCGCGCCAAATTTAATTGCTTGGCTAACTTCATAATCAGCTGCATCCATAATTTTCATGTCTGCTAATACTTTTACATTACTAATGTTGTCTGCCATATGTTTAACTGCTGGTAAACCTTCGTTGTAAATGATTGGCGTACCGATTTCTACGATATCTACATAATCTTTTACTTTATTTGCTAACTCAGCCGCGTCTTCTTTGTTTAATAAATCAATTGCTAATTGTAATTCCACTAAAAATCATCCTTCCAATGCTTTTTATCTTTCTATTGGAACCTTTCCCGAGGCATTTCTTAATTAAACATTGCAATCAATCCATTTCATCGACATGAATTTTCGCAACATTTTTCGGGCAAGCTTCGTCGTCTAAATATATCTCAACATTCGGGTGTTTGTGAAGTAATGTGGCTGGAACATCAACAGAAATTTCCTGATTTAATAAATGTGTAATAGCAGCACGTTTCTTTTCACCAAATGCGAGTAAAATGATACGTTTGGCTTGAAGAATATTAGCAAGTCCCATCGAAATGGCTTGCTTTGGAACATCATCTTCGTTTTCAAAATATCGACTATTAGCCTTAATAGTACTTTCAGTCAAATCAACGATATGAGTAACACTATCAAACGGCGTACCAGGTTCATTAAATCCAATATGACCATTTTCTCCAATACCTAAAATTTGAATATCACGTTGACTTTGTTGTTCTAAAACGTCATTATATTTTGACGCTTCCGCATTCATATCATCGGCATCTCCATTTGGAATATGAATGTTCTTTCTATTAAAATAAGGATATTGTTTGAAAAGCATGTCATCCATATAATAGTGATAACTTTGCGGATGTGATGCGGTTAAACCTACATATTCGTCTAAATTAAACGTGGATACATTGTCTACGTTTAACTGATTTTTATTTAATAACTTAACAAGTTGCTCATACAAATCTGTCATTGTACCACCAGTTGCTAAACCAAGTTTACAGTGCTGATTAAATGCCATCTCTTTATATAACTCACATGCAACATAGAATGATGCTTGTTTTTTCGATCCTAAGTTTAATACTTTCATTGTTTACATGCCTCCACAAATTTAATACATTTTAAAAACTTATGAATTCATTCATACACCATTAATATAGCATCATTTTTAATGTTTAACACTTTTCAAATTCCAACAAATTTTTGATTTTTAAAAGTAAAAAACTAATGCTGTATGATTGCGTAATCCTGAGTAATTACCCTTCATGAAAATTAATTTATAAATAATTGAGCAATCATATACAATTATTGAATAGTTTTTAGTAAAATAGAAAGATAAACACATTGATAGTGTAAGGAGTGAACGTGTTGGAACCAATTAAAGAACAAGAAGTTATAGATTTACTTGCTTCTTTTGAACATAAACCTGTGTATCTGCATGTTGAAACGACAAATGGGGCCTATGCGAACCATTTCGATCAACGTGTTTTTAATGCTGGTACATTTTTAAGAAACATACAAGTAACATATACGCATGCACAACTAAAAGGTGGTAATAAAGAACCTTATCGCATTGGTCTTAAACTATCAAATGGTGGTTGGGTTTATGTACAAGGTCTAACGCATTTTGAGGTCAATGAACATGATGAATTTTTAATTGCAGGTTTTAATTACGAAGGTCAACTCGCTGCAGCACTTCAAATTAGTGAGCGACCATTTAATTTATAGAGGAGGCATCAACATGACTGACGAAAGACATGTATTAGTAATATTTCCACATCCTGATGATGAAACCTTCTCATCTGCAGGCACATTAGCAAGTTATATCCAAAAAGGCATACCTGTAACATATGCATGTTTAACCCTAGGACAAATGGGCAGAAATTTAGGTAATCCCCCATTTGCAACACGCGAATCATTACCAAGTATTCGTGAGCGTGAACTAGAAGAAGCTTGTAAAGTTATTGGTATTACTGATTTAAGAAAAATGGGTTTACGTGACAAAACTGTCGAATTTGAACCCTACGAACATATAGATGGTATGATTAAATCTTTAATCGATGATACAAATCCATCATTGATTATTTCATTTTATCCTGGATATGCAGTACATCCTGATCACGAAGCAACAGCAGACGCTGTAATTCGAACGGTTGAACGCATGCCTAAAGAAGAACGCCCTCGTTTAACTTTAGTTGCGTTCAGTAATGATGCAACCGAAGCTCTTGGAGAACCTGATATTCAAAATGATATTACAGATTTTAAAGAACTTAAAATTAAGGCATTTGAAGCACATGCTTCTCAAACAGGTCCATTTTTAAAACAATTAGCAAGTCCTGAAATCGATGGTAAACAACACAGCTTTTTAACAGTCGAACCATATTGGACATATCACTTTAAATCTTAACGGAGGAAAAAAATGACTGAATTTGATTTATCGACACGAGAAGGTCGTTGGAAACACTTTGGTTCCGTAGATCCTATTGAAGGCACGAAACCTACTACTAAGAACGAAATGACAGATTTACAAAGTACACATAAAGATTTTTTATTTGAAATAGAAGAAGTTGGTATTAAAAACTTAGTGTACCCTGTACTTGTTGACCAGTATCAAACAGCTGGCACATTTAGTTTTTCAACAAGTTTAACAAAAGACGAAAAAGGTATTAATATGAGCCGTATAATTGAAAGTGTTGAAAAGCACTATGATAATGGTATTGAACTTGAATTTAATACACTTTATCAGGTGTTACGCACTTTACAAACGAATATGAAACAAAATGCGGCAGGCGTTGATGTTTCTGGGAAATGGTTCTTTGATCGCTATAGTCCAACCACAAATATTAAAGCAGTTGGTAATGCCGATGTCACTTATGGATTAGCAATTGACGGTGATAAAGTTACACGTAAAGAACTTACTATTGAAGCAACTGTCACAACGCTATGCCCTTGTTCAAAAGAAATAAGTGAGTATTCAGCGCACAACCAACGTGGTGTTGTCACTGTTAAAACATATATTAATAAAGATCAAGACATAGTTGATGACTATAAAAATAAAATTTTAGATGCAATGGAAGCTAATGCAAGTTCAATTCTATACCCTATTTTAAAACGTCCTGATGAAAAACGTGTGACAGAGCGTGCATATGAAAATCCACGTTTTGTCGAAGACTTAATTCGTTTAATTGCCGCGGACTTAGTTGGATTTGATTGGTTAGACGGTTTCGATATCGAATGTCGTAATGAAGAGTCTATCCATCAACATGATGCTTTCGCTAAATTAAAGTATCGCAAATAATATCATATGATTAATTCAAACGCGTAACATTAGTTGCGCGTTTTTATTATACCTTCTAGAGTTGTATATCTCTTTTATAAATCTTCTCATTTGATGTGCCTGAGGCATAAATCAATATCCTAAGCTCTACAATGATATATTGGTCGTAGTTGATTGAATAACTACTATCATTATAAATATCAAAATTTGTTGTTTTATAAATAAACACATCATCCAGTTAAAAGAAGTAATTAAATATTATGTGATATAATTATAAAAAATAGATATAAGTGGTGTTGTAAATGAATTATTTTGTAGGTAATAGTTTAGGTGTTAATTTAACTGGGATAGAAAAAGCAATTATTAATCGTTTAAATTTATTTAAAGAAATGGGAAGACCAGCGCAATGTGTATTTCTGTCATGGAATAGATATTTATATAGAAATGCCCAAAATTATATTACTAGTTCTGACTATATTAATATGTATGATTTCTTCCAAGAAGCAACATATTTAGAACGCAATGAACCATTTGACTGGTTGTCGTATTGGACTGATGAATGTCATTATACTTTAAAACATGTTGAAAATAGTCATGACTTTAGAATATATGATCAAGAGCGTTTCTTAATGTATGCCCATTTTCAAGATCCTAAATATCGTATATTAGATTATGTGAATCATTTTGATAGTCAAAGACGAAAAGTAAAACGTGATTTTTATGATGTGCGTGGCTTTTTAAGTTGTAGTAGGATTCTTGTTGATAAACAACAAACATTATGTGAATTTTTCTATAATCCAGAAGGTGACACAAAATTAGAAAAGTATTTTTCTTACAAAGATGGCAAACCAGAAGTACAAAAAATTATTGTTTACTATGCTAACAAACAATATTTCTTTAATAATGAAACGGAATTAGGCGCATTTTTCATTAAACAACTATATCAACATGGGGATTTATTTTTCAGTGACCGTAATGTGTACACAGCACCTATTTTCAACTTAACGCCTGAGTCAATCCCAGTAGTAGCTGTGCTTCACAGTACACACATTAAAAATATTGATGCATTAGATTCATCGCCATTTAAAAATGTATATAAAGCGATGTTTGAAAATTTATCTCGATATCGTGCAATTATCGTTTCTACTGAGCAGCAAAAATTAGATGTTGAAAAACGTATTAACCATACTATTCCAGTTGTTAATATTCCTGTCGGCTATAGTGAAACAATTGATACACCAGTCCAAACATTAGATCAGCGCAGTGTTAAATTAATTTCCGTTGCTCGTTATTCACCTGAAAAACAATTACATCAACAAATTGAATTAATTAAACGCTTAGTATCGTATGTCCCAAAAATAGAGCTTCATATGTATGGTTTTGGTTCTGAAAGTAAAAAATTAAATGAATTGATACAAAAATATGGATTGGAAAATCATGTTTACTTACGCGGCTTTTTAAGCAATCTAGACCAAGAATATAGCGATGCCTATTTGAGTTTAATAACAAGTAACATGGAAGGTTTCTCTTTAGCGCTACTTGAATCTTTAGCACATGGTGTTCCAGTTATTAGTTATGATATTAAATATGGACCTAACGAATTAATTACGCCTGATTTCAATGGTTATTTAATTACTAAAAATGATGAAGATGCCCTATTTGATAAAGTAAAATATGTGATTGATCATCCTGAAGTACAACAACGACTGTCAAAAGGTAGTTTGGCAAAAGCGCAACAATATAGTAAAGCGTCGTTAATTAAACAATGGGACCAATTTGTTCGTCTTATATAAATGTACTTCACCTTTATTTTTATAAAAAAAAGCGTTTTCCTATGTCATTTAACTAAACATGTAAGTTCGTATGAACGAGGTTTGTTAAATAGATGATTCTAGGAAAATGCTTTTTTCTTTTGACTTAGTTTAAAATATTTTGCCACTTTGTACTGATAGTAGTTGCATTGTACTGTTGTGCAGATTCTATGCTATTAATTGAAAACTGTTGCAATTTTTGAGTATTATTTAGTAATTGGTCGACCTTTTCAACCATTTGATTGATGTCACCTTGAGGTACTAAATAGCCATTAAATCCATCTTGAATCAGTTCTGATGGACCATAATCTACATCATAACTGATCACTGGTGTACCTACTGAAAGCGACTCTAAAATTGCTAAGCCAAAACCTTCCATTTTACTTGTCGATAACATCAGTTCTGCTTTAGCAATCTCTTCATTAATATGCGTCTTAAAACCATGAAATTTAACATGTTCCGATAAATGATAATCTTCTACAAGTTGTCGATATTCTGACAAACCATTTCCATGTCCATAAATATTCAATTGAATATTGGGATGTTTTGTTACTAATTGCTTGATCACTTCAATTTGATGTTTAATTTGTTTATTTTCAACGAGGCGAGCAATTGATATGATATGATTTTTCTCCTTTTGATTGATGTCAAATTGATACTTTAAATTTGCCACGTAGCCAACCGGAATATTGATAACTGGTATTTTATTTTCAATATATTGTGAAATATCTTGGCATTGCTTTTCTGTTGATACAACAATCGCTTTATAACGTGTTAAATTATTAAATACTGTTTTATAAAAACTTTTTATACCATTACCGGTACCGAATAAATGTGTACTATGGAGCACAACAACAACTGGAATACTTTGATTTAATCCCGCTATAACATTTCCTAATTCATGAGGACGATCTAATATGATTTGATCATTATTTTTACATAATTGATGGAGAAAATATTGAACTAATTCATCTTCTGTATCAAAAAATTGTTGATGCTGATCTTCATTTAAGATAACCTTTGTGAGCGTGTTTTTCCCTTTTATATCGTCGAAATATTTTTGGATGACGATTTCCCCATTAGGTGTATAGTAATTTTCGAGTACAATCCGTTGTCCTTCACCTAAAATTCGAGAACAACTTAAAAAGCCTCTTCCATCATACAATTCGCGTTTTACTTTTCTTCTTTTATGATCAAAATAATTCACATAGTTTAAATGATGATACTGTTTATCTAAAAAATGAGCATACATTATAAATTGCTCTTCATCATATATTCTGACATCATTTGAATTTTCCACAAATTTCAATGTGTACCTACATGACTTTTCCCAATACTGTATCCAGTTAACTTGCTTTGTCTTTTTATAATTGATTGCTTTTTGAAAATAGTCATACATTGTAAATACATCATTTTCAATCTGATGTTGCTTCGCATATGTGTATGAATAAGGATTCCATTTAACATATACACATTTTGAAGATATGCCGTGTTGTTTGAACAACTTCAATCTATTTATTTGCGCTTTTTCTACACCTGTAATTTTACTTTCTAAAATTGTTCCTAAAATGTAATTCATATTATCGCCTCATATAAGTTTTATTCCGTATCTTTATTGTTTATTTTATATGAAAAATACATCTATTGCATGTGTAATTATAAAAAAACCAGGCCACAAGGACCTGGGTCATATTGTATTATTTGTTTTGTTTTTTGCGACGACCGAATAACAATAATGAACCTAATGCTGCAAATAATCCACCAAATAACGTTGCGTTATTTGAGCCGTTATTTTCACTACCTGTTTCTGGTAATGCTTTTGCTTTATTGTGATGGTCTTTAGTAGTACTCATTGGTTTAACAGGTGTATGTTTTCCTGCATCCGAGTCCGAATCGCTATCTGAGTCTGAATCACTGTCTGAGTCTGAGTCGCTATCTGAGTCTGAGTCGCTATCTGAATCTGAATCACTGTCTGAGTCTGAGTCGCTGTC
>NZ_JACVZN010000046.1:0-15093 GCF_017151895.1 Staphylococcus sp. EG-SA-15
AACGCAATATATAGAAATTGCTTCAAATCATTCACTCCTAAATTGTTATTACACTATTACACATAGCTAATCATCAATGTGAAATCGCCTTCAAAGACACTATCCAAATCTTCAGAAGTCAAAATAAAGTTTGTACCAGTAGTCAGTTTGAAAATTTCACCATCGACAATCATTTGCCCTTCGCCTTCCAACACTGTAACTAAACAGAACTCTCTAGGCTTCATATAATTTAACGTGCCAGAAATTTCCCATTTAACCAATGTAAAGAAATCATTCGATACAATGTGTGTACACTTATGGTTTTCAATAATTTCGCTTTCAGGCAAAATATTAGGTAATGGTGCATTGTACTGAATAACGTCTAAAGCTTTTTCAATATTTAACGGTCTATCATTATATTGATTATCTTGACGATTGAAATCATAAAGTCTATATGTAATGTCTGACGATTGCATCGTTTCGTATGCTAATATTCCTGAAGAAATAGTATGTACTGTTCCTGCTGGAATAAAATAGAATTCTCCAGGTTTTACTTTAATATATCTAAGTATCGACTCTATCGTTCCGTGTTGAACATGATTCGCAACTTCTTCTCTAGACTCTGCTAATGTCCCTATAACTATTTCTGCATCTTCTTCTGCATCTATAATATACCAACATTCAGATTTGCCATATTGCCCGTTTTCATGCTCATAAGCATAAGAATTATCAGGGTGCACATGAATAGAAAGTGATTCTCTTGCATCCACTATTTTAGTTAGAAGCGGAAAATCTTTGCTTGGGAAATCACCAAACAATTCACGATGTTCTGACCAAATACGGTCTAATGTTTGACCTTGATATGGTCCATTAATAATCTCGCTCGTACCATTTGGATGTGCTGACACACACCAACATTCCCCAGTTGTATCATTGTCTAATTGATATCCAAACTCACTTAGACGTTGACCGCCCCATAATTTTGTTTTTAAAATTGGTTGTAAAAATAATGGCATTGTTGCACCTCCATTGTGATTAAGTAAGCAATAGAACTCTGATGTTGTTGTTCCATTATATTTTGATTTTGTTCTCATTTACATCGTATTATTAACTTCCACATTTCAAATTAACTATTAGTGATTGTACCATATTTACTAACATTGCAGTACTGCCAATTAAAGCGCTTCACTTAAATTTACAGTACTTTAACATTTTCAAAAATTTATAGCATAGAGATTATATCTCTCTTACATTTGTACATATTTCCCTTTAAATTTACTCGCCCATTATACCAATTAATAAACAACTTTAATAGTTGTGCCATACATTGTTCAAATTCTTTGTAAAACGCATAGACAATACGTACTTATTCATACTTATAATTCATCATTTTCAAAAAATAACGAGTTACGAAAAAGTAACCCGCTTCAAATCATATTTACTATCCTTATTAATCCGTTTCATTTTCAAATTGAGTTAAAGCATCTTTAATGTCCTGATCACCACTAATAATTTGAAACTCTTGGTGATTAAAATGATTGGATGTGACAATTTCTTTTAATACTGTCGCAACATCTTCTCTAGGAATTTCACCTTTACCATCAAAATATTGTGCAGCTTCTATCTTTCCAGATCCTGCTGCATTTGTAAGTGCCCCTGGATGTAAAATTGTATAATTCAAACCTGAACGTCTTAAATAGTCATCAGCGTAATGTTTAGCTATTGTATATGGCTTTAAATCACCGCTATCATCAAAAGCCTGACGTCTCGAATCATATGTTGAAACCATGACATAGTGTTTAATATTGGCCTCTTTACTCGCAATCATTGATTTAACAGCACCATCTAAATCGACAATAATTGTTTTATCTGCACCCGTGTTCCCTCCAGAACCTACTGAAAAGATAACTTTATCGAATGGTTTAAACGTCTCAGTTAAAGTCTCTATTGAATCATTTTCAACATCAACAAGAATTGCTTTCATACCTTGTGATTTTAACGCATTAAGTTGATCTGATTGCCTAACACCAGCAGTAAATGGTACATTTTCTTTTGCTAATTGTTGCACTAGTAACGAACCTACACCGCCATTAGCACCTATAACCAAAATATTCATTTACAACACTCTCCTATTTATTATTCTCTATGCCATACCACTTTATGAGATATGTAAAACTTGTTACAACTATAAAAATCAATTGACATACTACTGGGAACGTATTAAATTAATATATGAACAAATATTCATATGAAAGGATTGTCATATAATGTCAGAACAATATTCAGAAATAAATACAGATACATTAGAACGCGTAACTGAAATTTTCAAGGCATTAGGCGATTACAATCGAATACGTATCATGGAATTGTTATCAGTCAGCGAAGCAAGTGTTGGTCACATTTCACATCAATTGAATTTATCTCAATCAAATGTCTCGCACCAATTAAAATTACTTAAAAGTGTGCATCTTGTGAAAGCAAAACGACAAGGCCAATCAATGATTTATTCATTAGATGACATCCACGTAGCAACTATGTTAAAGCAAGCCATACATCACGCGAATCATCCTAAAGAAAGTGGGTTATAATATGTCTCATTCACATCATCATCATGACCATATGCATAGTCATGTAACTACAAATAATAAGAAAGTATTGTTTATATCGTTTTTAATAATCGGTCTATATATGTTTATCGAAATCATCGGCGGTCTCCTTGCTAACAGCTTGGCATTACTATCTGACGGTATCCATATGTTTAGCGACACATTCTCATTAGGTGTTGCACTTGTCGCATTTATTTATGCTGAAAAGAATGCCACAACTACAAAAACATTTGGTTATAAACGTTTCGAAGTACTCGCAGCGTTATTTAACGGTGTAACGCTTTTTGTAATAAGTATTTTGATTGTTTTTGAAGCGATTAAACGTTTCTTTGTTCCTTCTGAAGTTCAATCAAAAGAAATGTTAATCATTAGTATTATCGGTTTAATTGTCAATATCGTTGTTGCATTCTTTATGTTTAAAGGCGGCGACACTTCACACAATTTAAATATGCGTGGTGCTTTTCTACATGTTATCGGAGACTTATTAGGTTCAGTTGGCGCCATTACTGCAGCTATTTTAATTTGGGCATTTGGATGGACAATCGCCGATCCTATCGCAAGTATTTTAGTTTCCGTTATTATTTTAAAAAGTGCTTGGGGTATCACAAAATCTTCAATTAACATTTTAATGGAAGGCACACCAAGTGATGTTGATATAGATGAAGTTATAACTACTATTAAAAAGGATTCACGAATACAAAGTGTGCATGATTGCCATGTTTGGACAATTTCAAATGATATGAATGCATTGAGTTGTCATGTTGTTGTAGACCATACATTGACAATGAAAGAATGTGAATTATTATTAGAAAACATTGAGCATGATTTATTACATTTAAATATTCACCATATGACTATTCAATTAGAAACGCCTAATCACAAACATGATGAATCGATTATATGTTCAGGAACACATAGTCATTCACATAACCATCATGCTCATCATCACGCGCATGTACATTAATAATTTTAACCTACTGCCATTGCATCGATTAAACTTTTCAATGGCAGTAGGTTTTTTATGTCTTTATGGCGACTTGTTTGGTCTTTGATGATGCAATGTTTATTAACAAATTTTCAACTATTATTTCTTACATTAGTCATATTTTTGACAATTTACTATTATAATTCTCTAACTTTAGTCACTTTAATTAATTTTTATTAGATATTAATATGAAAATAACGTGTTTTTTGTTATTGTATTTATATGAAGAAAAGGAGGCACCACTTTGTTTACTTACTTTAAATCAGCATTTAAAAATGCTAAACCACAATTATTAATAACATTGATATATGCACTTATAGCATTTGCTGTAATTGCAGTTGTATATTTACTTGCTAATTTCCAGCTTGCTAAGTATGCACAAACTATTGCAATTTATTCACAATTTGGGCAAAAACCACCAGTAGATGCATATTTAAAAGTTATCGCTGTATTACTTATAGCAGCTGTAGTTTCACTGTTTGTTTTAGTTCAAATTTTTATCGGAATTACAAATGTTATGAAACGAGCAATGAGTCATGAAAAAGTAAAATTTACCGATTTATTTATTGCATTTAAAAAAGGTAATTATTTAAAGAGCGTTCTGATCGGTCTTGTATCTATAGCAATGATTATCGTTCTTTCACTTCTGACATCATTACTATACAAATTATTTTCTCCAGTATCAGAAATGATTATGAATTCAGTACAATCATCATATGCAGATAGTACACACCTGATTGGTATTGCTATTACAACTCAAAGCATCATAATCATTGTTGTTTTATTGATTAAAGCAATTATTACTTGGTTATTGTTAATACCTATTTTCAACTTTATGACTAGTTTCGTTGAATCAACTAACGATAAAGTAAAAACACACTTAGCTAATGGATTTAAAGCAATGAAAAATGGTCAAAAAACATTTTTCAAATTTTTCATTGGAATACTATTATTAAACTTAATTATTATTTTATTTAAAACACCTGTTGGTTACTTGATTTCATTTAATACGCAATCACTCTCTCAAAGTGTTGCAGAAAATATCATAAGAGTTTATACAGTAATGACAATTATTTTATTCGTTGTTATTCATGCAATCATTTTAATGGGTATCGTTCAATATTACTTAAAACGTGGTCAAAAAATTACTAAAGATAAAGTAAAAACAGCTGACAAGAATAAAAAAGTTGTAACTGAACCAAAAAATACAAAAGTAGAAAATGATAAAGTGGCAACATCTGTTGAAACAAAAACAGAAAAAGCACAAGATTCATTAAATGATAATACAACAAAAACGATGACTTCAGATAAACCAGAAGACAATCAACCAAAATAAATTTTAGAGCCCCTTACAACTTTAGTTGTTAGGGGCTCTTATGCATGCGCTTAGCGCAGGCGCTCCTACTTTTCAACTTTAGTTGTTAGGGGCTCTTATGCAGTTGATGCGTAGCATCCAACTGTGTTCCTCTATTTTTCAACTTTAGTTGTTAGGGGCTTCTTTCTAAAATAACTAAGTGAATTATCTATATATGAAGAGGTCTCCAATACTTTTTATATAATTCGTGATTACATTCTATACTTTTAATTGTATTTTCTGCTGTATGGAAAGTTGGTTTTATTAATTCTGATTATGTTCAGAACTACAATTCATAAGAAAAATGTGTTAAAATATATTTGTAGTAAGTAGAAGCAAAAGATGAAAATCATTAACTCTTGAAACACAAAAAGGGCAACACTCGGAAACATGTTACCCTAATGAGCCCGTTAAAAAGACGGTGACCTTATATTTTATTTAAAAATAGCCTTCAAAAATGCCGGTCAAAGCGAATAGAAGGTTATTTTTTATGGTCTTGAGTACTAATCAATACTAAACCAATGATTGTTAATACAACCATAAGCATTTCAAAATCAGACATGCTAGTCCTTTCTAGGAGTAACAACTATAACCATAGGCATCACCCCTTTATTAAGAGATTAGCCACCATCTATCCAACTTGCTCAATAAATATTATAACATGCACACTTTTAAACAGTAATTCATAGTATAAGTTTTTTCATTTCTTAATCAACTCGATAAACAGTTGAGTGACATACCCTTGTCTAACTAGCTATTTCTTCCCCTGTTATCGTTTGTTCATCATATAAAAATTTAATTTCTCATTTTTTATTCTCTGGTAAAGAGGGGCGCCCGCTTTTTCGGCTGATATGCTCCCTTCAAAATAGACATTGAAAAATGAAAACTTTGAAAGAGAAATCGTCAGTCTATTATTGATAAGTATTATCCTATCCTCGAAAAATTACTTTCAGACACTAGTGAACAAAAATTTTACTATAAGCGTATACTTTGGCAATATTCGAAGGAAAAACATGGATTAACCTGTGCATATTATACATTTAGAGCTTATATACTTAAACATGATGAATTTACTCCTTATATTATGAAATGTTATCAATAGATGTCGCCTAAAGATACAACAAGATTCGAGACAAAACCTGATCATCAAGCACAGTTTGACTGGAAAGAAAGCATTAACTTTAAAACGAAAGATAATCAAAGGATTCCACTATATATAGGTGTGCTACTACTTTATTATTCTCGTTTTATAATCATGCATAACAATGAGTAAATCAAGTGATGCCTTATTTAATTCATTAACACAATCGTTTGAGCTAATAGAAGGTGTATATAATGAACTTGTAACGGATAACTTGAAAATAGTCATGTATAAGCCAAGAAAAGAAAGTACAAGTGGTCGAATAAATCGTAGATTTAAATAATTCGCTGATGGTTTTAAATTTCAAGTAAAACCTTGTATTTCCGGCCTCCCTAGAAAAAGATAAAGTTGAATCAATAACAAAAATATTAGATGAAATTAATGCTTACCAAGACGAATTGCATTTGGAAGAGATTCCTAAGTTTTTTTAATCTTAATGAACGATTTAACTACTAAGTTCATACTAGTACAGGTAAATTGCCTATTACTGCCTAAGAGAAAGAAAAAATTTTCTTACAACCACTACAGAATGTGAATGTAAAAAACTCATATAAAGTGAAACATATCTTACTTATGGAATGAAATGTTTGATTATCCCAAAATCACAAATGCGATTTTGGAGTTGTTAGGGCTCTAACGCAAATACACCCCTACTTAAAATAACGGTAGTTGTTATAGTATACTTAAATGCATAAACCATATAAAAGGTGATGCTAATATGACATACGGTTCAATTGTAGCTATACTCTGTGCCCTATTTGTGATTTTCTTCATTCCATATATGGAGAAGAAAGACAAAAAGAAGAAATAACACTAGTATCTGGATTACTAGCATACAAAGGAGCAGTAAGACATTTTCTAATAGAAAATAACTTTACTGCTCCTTTGTAAATTACTCTTCAACTATTGTAAATTAAATAATAAATAACTGCCGATGTTATTAATCAGCTAAAAAATGCTTTGCTAAATATTTTGCTGCGCCATCCTCTTCATTCGTGTATGCCGTTACATCTGAAGTTAATGCTTGGATTTCAGGGCGTGCATTTTTCATAGCAACTGTATAATGACCAAATTCAAACATTGCTCTATCATTGTCGCTATCTCCAATAACTAACGTTTCTTCTTGATGAATACCAAAATGTGCAATCATTTCTTTAATGCCTGTACCTTTATCAGTTTGATAAGCCATTGTTTCCGCATTAAATCTTGATGAATTTGAAACACTAATCTGTAGTTGCACATGATTTTGCTTTAATTCATCTCTAAATGTTGTTATTTTTTCTAAATTAGAACTGAATAGATAAATTTTTGAATATTCCCCTTCAGGAAACTTAGTTACCCAATCTATCTTACCAGCAAGCGCATCTTGTCTTGAAGACCATTCACTATGACTTACGCCATTAATAGGATCTTGACTACGAATCATATCTCGCATCCATGTTTCATCTTCTTTTAAAGAAACTCTATTACCTTCAAAAGGAAATACCTCATAATAAATTTGTTGGCGCTTAGCTAAATTAGTAATTTGTTGCACTTGAGCCAATGATAAACCATGCTTGAAGATAATTTCTCCATCTACTTCTCCAATTGTTCCATTTGAACTAATGATGCCATTTACCGCAAAATCTTGAGGTACAAGTTGATGTATTTCAGAATGCGAACGTCCTGTTGCTAAAAATACTTTATATCCTTTCTCTCTCAATTGATTAATGACATCTTTCGTATACGTTGATGCTTGATTATTTTCATGTAAAATTGTTCCATCCATGTCCAAAAATATTGCTTTTACGTTATCCATATTGCCCTCCACTGTCCATTTTATCTTAATTAAATTTTGTCATTATTACTTATTATTTGCAAAATATTTACTCTAACATTGCCATAGAAAATCGATTATTCCATCTTTGAACTGCTACATTTTTCTGGAAAAATCGTGACATGTTTTCAGATGTCAAAATATCATCTATTAATCCTTGTTGTACACTTTCCCCATCTTTTAATAGCAAAATTTTAGTAAAGTTACCAGTAATTTCTTCAATAAAGTGCGTCACATAAATCATCGCAAGCGTTGGATATGAATCTGACAATGAGTCAAGTATATTCAATAGTGACTCACGAGCAATAAAGTCTAAACCAGCTGCTGGCTCATCTAAAATTAAAACCTGGGGTTGCCCCATTAAAGCTCGTGCAATCATCACACGTTGCTTTTCACCGGTAGATAAATAACCTATACATTGATTCGCTTTATCAAACATTTCAACTAATTTAAGTAATTGATGTGCTTCATTACGTACCTCATCATCAATATCTTGATAAACACCAATTGATTTAAAAGCACCGCTTATCACCACATCGATTACTCTTTCACCCTCTTGAAACTTTTCCAGTAAACTATGAGATACAAAACCTATATGTTGTCGTACAGTCTCTGCAGAATACCCTACCTTGCCTGGCATTTTACCAAATAGATTAACACCGCCAGTTGTCGCAGGCTCATATGCATTTAATATATTTAATAGCGTTGTCTTACCAGCACCATTTAAACCATATAGAATCCATTTATCACCTTTAGCAATTTGCCAAGAAATCTTTTTTAAAATTGTTTTTCCTTGCTTCATTCGCCCAATTTGATCTAATTGAATTAACATGCGAGGTCACCCCTTTATTGCTACTCCATACTTCTCATAAAATCATATTAACATAACACCCTTAATTGTCAGACTATTTAAATAAATAAAACACTTCATTTTTACGCATTTCTGCCAAATTAAGATGAAGTAAAAGCTAAGTCGACCTAAAAAAGCACCCTTCTAGTCGATTAATCTAAAAGGGTGCCATATACTTTAATTTTAATACATGATTGATTCTAAAAAAGTGAATTATTCCACAGTAACTGATTTAGCAAGGTTACGTGGTTTATCAACATCTAAATCTCTGTGTAATGCTGCATAGTATGAAATTAATTGTAATGCAACCACTGATACTAATGGCGTTAACAATTCATGTACATGAGGAATGACATAAGTGTCGCCTTCTTTTTCAAGACCCTCCATAGAAATAATACATGGATGTGCACCACGTGCTACTACCTCTTTAACGTTACCACGAATTGATAAATTAACTTTCTCTTGTGTTGCTAAACCTACAACTGGTGTACCTTCTTCGATTAAGGCAATTGTACCATGTTTAAGTTCTCCACCAGCAAAACCTTCTGCTTGAATGTAAGAAATTTCTTTAAGTTTTAACGCACCTTCTAAACTTACGTTATAGTCAATAGTACGTCCGATAAAGAATGCATTGCGTGTTGTTTCTAAGAAATCTGTAGCAATTTGTTCCATAATTGGTGCATCGTCAACAATTGCTTCTATTGCTGTTGTTACTTTTGCTAATTCTCTCAATAAATCAATATCTGCTTCACGACCATGCTCTTTTGCAACGATTTGAGACAAGATTGATAATACTGCAATTTGTGCAGTATATGCTTTTGTAGATGCAACTGCGATTTCAGGACCCGCGTGTAATAACAATGTGTGGTCTGCTTCACGTGATAAAGTTGAACCTGCAACATTAGTGATTGTTAATGATTTATGACCTAATTTATTAGTTTCAACTAATACGGCGCGGCTATCTGCAGTTTCACCTGATTGAGAAATATAAACGAACAATGGTTTTTCAGATAATAATGGCATGTTGTAGACAAACTCTGATGCAACGTGTACTTCAGTTGGTACGCCAGCCCATTTTTCTAAAAATTCTTTACCTACTAAACCTGCATGGTAGCTTGTACCTGCTGCAATAACGTAAATGCGGTCTGCTTCTTTAACATCATTGATGATGTCTTGATCAATTTTCAAGTTACCTTCTGCATCTTGATATTCTTGAATAATACGACGCATTACTGCTGGTTGTTCATGAATTTCTTTTAACATGTAGTGTGCATAAACACCTTTTTCAGCATCTGATGCATCAATTTCAGCAATATATGAATCACGTTCTACAACGTTTCCATCTGCATCTTTAATAATAACTTCATCTTTTTTAACAATAACGATTTCATGGTCATGGATTTCTTTATATTCGCTTGTCACTTGTAACATTGCAAGTGCGTCTGATGCGATAACATTGAAACCTTCACCAACACCTAATAATAATGGTGATTTATTTTTAGCAACATAGATTGTGTCTTTGTCTTCAGCATCTAATAAACCTAATGCATATGAACCATGTAATAATGACACAACTTTTGTAAATGCTTCTTCAGTTGAAAGTCCTTGATTTGAAAAGTATTCAACTAATTGAACGATAACTTCTGTATCTGTTTCTGAAATGAATGATACACCTTGTAAGTATTCACCTTTTAACTCTTCATAGTTTTCAATAACACCGTTATGAACTAGAGTAAAACGGCCATTTGATGATTGATGTGGATGAGAGTTTTCATGATTCGGTACACCGTGTGTTGCCCAACGTGTGTGACCGATTCCAACAGGTCCATCAAAATCGCTACTATCAGCAACTTTACGTAATTCTGCAATACGACCTTTTTCTTTAAATACAGTTGTATTATCATCATTTACTACTGCGATACCTGCAGAGTCATAACCTCTGTATTCTAATTTTTCTAAACCTTTTAATAATAATTCTTTGGCATTATCATAGCCAATATAACCAACAATTCCACACATAACGACATTTTCCTCCATATTGGAATAGTACGCGTAAATTATGATTTATTGCCGATAATTTAGATTGACAATCTGCTTTCATAATATAAATAGGAACATGCTATCATCGCATTCATCCATAACAAATTAAGCATAGTTATTTTTACAACTATACAAATTGCTCACACTGTACTTTCCATATTAATATTTTTTATATTCAATTTCTGGCGATCTTATTAACTTTGTCCATTAAGTCACCCTAATGTTTTACTTAATAAGCTAACGAATGAGCCACATCCGGGATAGCATCCGCCGATCTATTCGATCACTATCCTCCTCGTCTACAAATACATATATTGCACTCTATAAAGGCCACTCATATATTAACCTTTAATCTTCAAATACAAATATTTATTTGCACAGGCGCTTTAACTGTACTGCCGAACTTTCCCCCTTTCCATTAATCATTATTGTACAACGGTGTTGTTTTGTTTTGCAAATATTTTCACAATAAAATTTTAAAAATCCTAAAACAATTTTTTTGTTTTACTTTTTCAAAATATCTATACTGTCACATTGATGACACTTTATTTAATTTTGTCACATTTATTTTGACAAAGTTGATTTTTGTTTATATTGAGTAACAAGTAACCTCTCTATACACTATATATAGTCACATATATTAAAAAAGAGGTGTAAACATGTCACAAACTGAAGAGAAAAAAGGAATTGGTCGTCGTGTTCAAGCATTTGGATCATTCTTAAGTAGTATGATCATGCCAAACATTGGCGCTTTCATCGCTTGGGGTTTTATCGCGGCCATTTTTATAGATAATGGATGGTTACCTAACAAAGATTTAGCTACTTTAGCAGGACCAATGATTACTTATTTAATCCCATTATTGATCGCATTTAGTGGTGGTCGTTTAATTTATGATTTACGTGGTGGTATCATCGCAGCAACAGCAACTATGGGGGTCATCGTTGCATTACCTGATACACCAATGTTACTTGGTGCAATGATTATGGGTCCACTTGTTGGTTGGTTAATGAAGAAGACCGACCAATTGATTCAACCTAGAACGCCGCAAGGTTTTGAAATGTTATTTAATAACTTTTCTGCTGGTATTTTAGGATTTATCATGACGATTGCAGGATTTAAAATTTTAGCACCACTTATGAAATTTATTATGCATATTTTATCAGTGGCAGTTGAAGCATTAGTACATGCACACCTACTTCCACTTGTAAGTATTTTAGTAGAGCCTGCAAAAATTGTATTTTTAAACAATGCGATTAACCATGGTGTATTCACACCGCTTGGTGCAGATCAAGCTGCAAAAGCTGGTCAATCAATTTTATACACAATTGAATCTAACCCTGGACCAGGTTTAGGTATCTTACTTGCTTATATGATTTTTGGAAAAGGCACTGCAAAAGCAACGTCATATGGTGCTGGAATTATCCACTTCTTAGGTGGTATTCATGAAATTTATTTCCCATATGTATTAATGCGTCCTTTATTATTTATCGCTGTTATTTTAGGTGGAATGACTGGTGTTGCAACTTATCAAGCAACAGGATTTGGATTTAAAAGTCCCGCGTCACCAGGTTCATTTATAGTTTACTGTTTAAATGCACCTAGAGGTGAATTCTTGCACATGTTACTCGGTGTCTTCCTTGCTGCACTTGTATCATTCGTTGTAGCTGCTTTAATTATGAAGTTCACTAGAGAACCAAAGCAGGATTTAGAAGCTGCGACAGCTCAAATGGAAAATACTAAAGGGAAAAAATCAAGCGTTGCTTCTAAGTTAGTATCTTCTGATAAAAATGTTAATACAGAAGAAAATGCTAGTGGTAATGTTAGTGAAACATCTTCATCAGATGATGATCCTGAAGCGCTATTGGATAATTACAACACTGAAGATGTTGATGCACACAATTACAATAATATAAATCATGTTATTTTTGCCTGCGATGCGGGTATGGGTTCTAGTGCAATGGGTGCAAGCATGTTACGTAATAAATTTAAAAAGGCGGGCATTAATGATATTACAGTTACAAATACTGCGATTAATCAATTGCCAAAAGATGCTCAATTAGTTATCACTCAGAAAAAACTAACTGATCGTGCTATTAAACAAACACCAAATGCCATCCATATTTCAGTGGATAATTTCCTTAATTCACCAAGATATGAAGAACTTTTAAATAATCTAAAAAAAGATGATCAAGCATAATAATTAAATAAATTAAAAAATGGAGGATACCGCCATGTTATTGAGTACACGTGAAAAAGAAATGATAGCCCTATTGATTAAGTACCACGGTCAATATATCACTATACACGACATTGCTCAGCAACTTGCGGTGTCCTCTCGTACTATTCACCGTGAATTAAAAGGTGTTGAAGCATATTTAACTTCATTTTCATTAACTTTAGAACGCGCAAACAAAAAAGGGCTACGCATTGCTGGCACAGATTCTGATTTAAACGATTTGAAGCAATCGATTGCACAACATCAAACCATTGACTTATCTGTTGAAGAGCAGAAAGTAATTATTATATACGCTTTGATACAAGCCAAGGAGCCAGTTAAACAATATAGTTTAGCGCAAGAAATTGGCGTTTCTGTCCAGACTTTAGCAAAGATGTTAGATGATTTAGAGCTTGATTTAAATAAGTACCAACTATCTTTATCTCGAAAGCGTGGCGAAGGCATTTACTTGGTAGGTACTGAATCAAAGAAACGTGAATTTTTAAGTCAATTAATGGTGAATAACTTAAATAGTACTAGCGTTTATTCAGTAATTGAAAATCATTTTGTCTTTCATTCATTAAATCAAATCCACAAAGACTTTGTTGACTTAGAGCGCATTTTTAATGTTGAAAGACTATTAATGGACTACCTAAGTGCCTTACCCTACCAACTTACCGAATCAAGTTATTTAACTTTAACTGTCCATATCGTGCTATCCATTTCACGTATAAAAAATGGTGAGTATGTCGCATTAAACGATGATATTTATGATTCTGTACAAAACACATTTGAACACAAAGTAGCAAGCGAACTTGCTGATAAACTTGGTCAAATATATGACGTCACGTTTAATCAGGCAGAAATTGCTTTCATTACTATCCATTTACGTGGAGCTAAACGAAAAAATCTTAATGATACATCATTAAATAATCGTTGTGAAGAAAACAAAATTAAAGCGTTTGTTAACAAAGTAGAAATGATTTCCGGTATGACATTTGCAGATTTGGATACTTTAGTAGATGGACTGACGCTACACCTTAATCCTGCAATCAATCGTTTGCAAGCTAATATCGAGACCTATAATCCGTTAACAGACATGATTAAGTTCAAATATCCAAGACTATTTGAAAATGTAAGATTAGCTTTAAATGATTGTTGGCCTGATTTGATTTTTCCAGAGAGTGAAATTGCTTTTATAATTTTACACTTTGGTGGCTCGATTAAAAACCAAGGTAATCGATTTTTAAACATATTAGTCGTTTGCAGCAGTGGTATGGGAACTAGTCGTCTATTATCAACTCGTCTAGAGCAAGTTTTTAGTGAGATTGAGCGTATTACACAAGCATCAGTCAGCGATTTGAAGTCACTAGATTTAAGTCAATATGATGGCATTATTTCTACTGTGAATTTAGACATCGACTCCTCCTATTTAACGGTAAACCCATTATTACCAGATAGTGATATCAGTTATGTCGCACAGTTTTTAAATACAAAGTCTACGTTCCAAGAGATGCATGATAAATCATCAAACATGATTGATAAGGATGATGTTCATGTTGAAACGAAAGATATTGATGGCAACACATCTTTTGAAAATGAACAAACTTCAAACTTAACTTCAGTTTTCGAGAAACATTTAAGTGACGAAAAATCAGAACAATTAATGCATCATATGCGTTCGGGTTTAACTTTGCTTGATTCAGTGAAAATAGTTAGTACCGAAGTTAAACAGTGGCAAACATATATCGCAGATTATCTATATCAATGCGATGTAATAAACGATCCAACGTCATTCGCTGAACTACTAGAGCAACGATTGATTGACAATCCAGGATGGATATTAAGTCCATATCCTGTTGCGATACCACACCTAAGAGACAATATGATTAAACACCCTATGGTTCTAATCACAGTTTTAGAAGAACCGTTAATATTGCCTAGTATTCAAAATGACAATCAAACAATTAAATATATGATTTCCATGTTTATTCCTGACAATGATTTTATGGCATCACTGGTAAGTGACTTGTCCGAATTTTTAAGTTTGAAATTAGAATCTATTGATACTTTTATGGAAAATCCACAGGAACTTGAAACATTATT
>NZ_JACVZN010000047.1:0-14669 GCF_017151895.1 Staphylococcus sp. EG-SA-15
TTTCCATGTTTATTCCTGACAATGATTTTATGGCATCACTGGTAAGTGACTTGTCCGAATTTTTAAGTTTGAAATTAGAATCTATTGATACTTTTATGGAAAATCCACAGGAACTTGAAACATTATTAAGAAACAAATTTTTAGAACGAATTAAAAAACAATTTATTTAGGAGTGTACAAAATGAGCGAATTATTTAGTAATGACAATATCTTTTTAAATGTAAATGTTAACAGCCAAAATGAAGCAATTGAAAAAGCAGGTAAAGCCTTAGTTGATAGTGGTGCTGTAACAGATGCTTATATTCAAGCAATGAAAGATCGTGAACAAGTCGTATCAACATTTATGGGAAATGGCTTAGCAATTCCTCATGGCACAGATGAAGCTAAAACAAATGTGATTCACTCAGGTTTAACATTATTACAAATCCCTGAAGGCGTTGACTGGGATGGCGAAGTAGTTAAAGTTGTCGTGGGAATCGCTGGTAAAGATGGCGAACATTTAGACTTGTTATCTAAAATTGCAATTACATTTAGCGAAGAAGAAAATGTGGATCGTATCGTTCAAGCAAAATCTGCAGAAGAAATTAAACAAGTATTCGAGGAGGCAGATGCATAATGAAAGCAGTTCACTTTGGTGCTGGTAACATAGGTCGTGGTTTCATTGGTTATATTCTTGCAGACAACAATGTTAAAGTAACATTTGCAGACGTCAATGAAGAAATCATTAATGCTTTAGCTCATGATCATCAATACGATGTTATTTTAGCTGATGAGTCTAAAACAACGACGCGCGTGAATAATGTTGATGCAATTAATTCAATGCAACCTTCTGAAGCGTTGAAACAAGCAATTCTAGAAGCTGATATTATTACAACAGCTGTTGGTGTTAACATACTACCTATTATTGCTAAATCTTTTGCGCCTTTCTTAAAAGAAAAAACAAACCATGTTAATATTGTTGCTTGTGAGAATGCTATTATGGCAACTGATACATTGAAAAAAGCAGTACTTGATATTACTGGCCCTCTTGGTAACAATATTCATTTTGCTAACTCAGCAGTTGATAGAATTGTACCATTACAAAAGAATGAAAATATATTAGACGTTATGGTTGAGCCATTTTACGAATGGGTTGTTGAAAAAGATGCATGGTATGGCCCAGAACTAAATCATATTAAATATGTTGATGATTTAACACCATATATTGAGCGTAAATTATTAACTGTGAATACAGGACATGCATATTTAGCGTATGCTGGTAAATTTGCAGGTAAAGCTACCGTATTAGACGCTGTAAAAGATAGTTCAATTGAAGCTGGCTTACGCCGTGTTTTAGCTGAAACAAGTCAATATATTACTAATGAATTTGATTTTACTGAAGCGGAACAAGCTGGTTATGTTGAAAAAATAATAGACCGTTTCAACAATTCTTATTTATCTGATGAAGTGACACGTGTCGGACGAGGTACGTTACGTAAAATTGGCCCTAAAGATAGAATTATAAAACCATTAACATATCTTTATAATAAAGATTTAGAACGCACTGGTTTATTAAATACAGCTGCATTGTTATTGAAGTATGATGATACAGCAGACCAAGAAACTGTTGAGAAAAATAATTACATTAAAGAACACGGTTTAAAAGCGTTTTTAAGCGAATATGCTAAAGTTGACGATGGCTTAGCCGATGAAATAATTGAAGCGTACAATTCACTTTCATAATTTATTGAGCTTTGTTTGAAACAAGAAGTTTCCAACGTTATTCGTTAACAATCAGTAATAATGTAGTAGTTCCGTTGAATTAACAATATTAAATTTCTGAACATAAAAAAATACTCCCTTCAACATAGACACTTAACTTGTGTTATGTATGAAAGGAGTATTTTTGCGTTAATAATTTGTTTTATTTTCGAGCCACAGCCACCTATTCAATGGCTATTGGTCATTACTAAAACGAATTCATATTAACTGTTAGACTTGGTTACTTAGTAAGGAATATTTCCCTATGAAATAACTAGATGTTCACATTCTTGAATAAATTTTATTCTTCAGTTTGTTGGTCTTTCTTAGTGAATCTTCTAATTAAGAATGCCATACCTGCACCTAGAGCTAATTCAGCATATGGTAAATCGTCATTATGTGACATACCAGTATCTGGTAAAGTTTTAGCTTGTTGTTTAGGCTTATTAACTTTTCCTTGTTGGTCTGATTTTGCATTTGCTTTGTTTTCTTCAGTCTTAGTTACATTAAGCATATCTTGATGCATACTATGACTACCATTAGAAACTGTTGCTGGAGATGCATTGGCACCGTCGTTTTGCGTAGCTTTATTGTTTGCAACTGGGCCAACTGATGTTTGCGTATCATTAGTTTGCATATCTTTAGCTTTATTGTTTGCAACTGAGCCAACTGATGTTTGCATATCATTAGTATCTGCTGTTGCCGTATCATCTTTTTGGCTAACATTAGTTGAAGTCATTTTTTCTTTTGCTTCAGAAGATGCAGATGTTGATGGTTTATTCGAAACTTCAGTATCAGCTTTGCTTGGCGATTTATCTGCTTCGTTAGATGCAACGTTAGTTTCAGACTTAAGTTGTCCTGCATCAGTTTGATTTGACGTACTTTCTTCTTTATCTTTTGATGTATTAGAAGGTACATTTGGTTCTGTTATGTCTGCTGAAGGCAATGTTTCAGTTGTTGATTCAACCATACTTTGATTTGTTGAATCTCTACCATCTTTTTCTGCCTTAGCTTTATTTTCAGATTTTGGTTGTGCAACCTTGCCATTAGTTGATTGAGATTCAGCACTATTATTTACTTCAGCATTTTGTTTTGAATCATTTACAGATGCATTATCTTTACTATCAGCAGATGATGCTGCTTCTGTGCTCGCAGTTGTTGGAGCCGTCGTTGTTGATCCTGTTGGTGCATTCTCGTTTGTTGCTGTAGTTGTACTATTGTTATTTGTTGTGCTTTCTGCTGGCGTTGCATTATCTGTTTCTGTTACAGGTTTATCAGTTGTGCCGTTATTAGTTGATTCTACTTCTGGTTTACTAGTTACATCGTTATCCATTGTCGGACTGTTTGTTGATGCATCTGCACTAGAATTGTTATTAGCTTGCGGTTTATCCTTTGCATCATCAGTTGCTGATGTTACTGTTGTTTCACCTGTTGCCGCATCACTATTATTTGGTGTTGTCGGAGAAGCGTCTGCTTTGCCATTATCTGTCGTCTCAGATACGTTAGGTTGTCCAGTGTTTTCTGGTGTTGCATTAGCATTTGAATTTGCTGTTGCATCATTATTATCTGTACCATTATTAGTATCATTAGCATCTGGATCATTCTGAGGCACAATCGCTTCAATTGCAGGTATCGTTACATTTTGTAATTCAGCAACCTCTGTATTTGTTTGTGTTTTATCTAATTTATCAGCAAATCTGTCAAAATATCTACCTAAATCTGTACGTGCAATTTCTTTCGCCGATGCATCTGCATCTGCATTTTTAATTATTTCTATTTGCTTGTTAACCACTTCTCTAATTGCTTCCAAAGCATTTTTCTTAACTACTGGATTAATACGTTGTGCTTTAAGTTGTTCAAGCGCACTATTTTTGACAGTAGCGATTTCTGCATTTGTAGTTTGATCAGAAATATCTTCAGTTGCTTTTGATAAAATGTCTTCTAAAGCATTCGTAAACGCTTCTTTTTCTTCAGTTGTAGCATCAGCGTCGACATTTACACCTGCTTCAATCTGGTCTAGTGCAGTTTCTAATTCTTCGATAGCTTTTTGTTTTTCTGTTGAGTCGATTTGAATGTTATCAAATGCTTCAAGTCCTTGAGCTTTCGCTTTTTCAACTTCAGCAGTTGTTGTTGCATCAGTAATACCTTGTTTAGCTTGATCTGTAATTTGTTTAATCATTGCTAATGCTTCAGTTTTTTCTTCAGCAGTTAACTGGTCACTTTGATCAATAGATTCTTTCGTATCTTCTGCTTTAACTTCAATAGCTTGGTTCGCTTTAGGTTTAACAGTAGCATCTACTTGAATAGCATCAATTGCTGCTTTACCTTGTGTTAATGCATCATCAACGTCACCATTATCCACACCATTATTAATGCTTTCTAATGCAGTTTGAACATTTTGGTCAACTTGCTTAATTGCTTGTTGCTTTTCATCTTGTGTTGCATTAGTGTCAGCTGAAATATTATTTTTCTTCTGATCTGCATAAGCATATAAATCTGTTGTAGCTGATTCTTTTTTACCTGTTGGAATTGTGTAATCGTTAATATTATCTAAGTCATTATGAATTTGAACTTCAATGTCATCTTTAGAAGTAGCTTGATTAACATTTTGATCCGCAGTTTGTTTTAATTCAGCAAGTTTTTGTTTCGCTTCAGCAATTTCACTTGAAGTCGATGCGTTAGAGTTATCCGCTTCGTTTACTTTAGCATTATATGCATCTTCAATTTTAGCTAAAGCATCTTTTTTGTACTCACTAAATGTTTTAACTGCATTAATTTTAGCTTTTCCTTCTTTAACTGCATTATCAACATATTCATTTGTTGATGATTGATCGACATTTGTTTTCGCTTGATTTAATTCAGTATCAACTTCTTGTTTTGCATCATTAATTTCTTGTTGTGATGCATTTGGTGTTTGTTCTATTTGTGTTTTCTTATCAGCTGCAGCTTGATCTAATTCTTTTTTACCTGCTGGTTTCTTAACAGGATTTGCATGAAGTTGTTGAACTTTTTGTACTGCTGTATCTTTAGCAGTAGTTACATCACCTGTAGTAGTTGCTGCATTAATATTATTTAAACCTTCTTCATATGCTGCTCTAACTGGTCCAATATCGTTACCTTTTTCTTCATTAGTAGTCTCATTATTATTAAGTATTTCAGTTATTTTATTTTGCATTTCAGTTAGCAATTCCGCTCTTGCATTCGTTTTAACATCTGTTGATGCTTGAATTGGGTCGATGGCTTGAATTGCATTATCTTTTGCAGTGTTTACGTCATCAATTGACTGTGCATTTTCAATATTTTGATTACCTTGTGTTAATTGTGCGTCTACTTGTTGATTTGCTTGTTCTTTTTCTTCAGTAGTCGCATCTGCAGTTTGTGCAATAAGCGCTTTTTGTTCGTTTGCTTTTGTTGCTAATTCATCTTTCGCAACATCTTTAATTGTTGTATCTGCAGTAATACCTTGAATATCAGCAACTGCTTGATCTTTAATTTGCGTAACATCATTAGTTGTTTGTGCATTTAAGATATCTTGATACGCTTTTTCTTTAGCTTTTAAAACTAAATCTTTTGCTGCATTTTTCTCTTCAGTTGTAGCACCAGTTGTATTATCAATTGCTTGATTTTGAGTTGTCACAGCTTGATCAACATCATTTTTAGCATTTGATTTAACCGATGTTGCTGGTTGCGTGCTTTGAATTGAATTCTTTCCAGCGTCTTTCGCCTGATCTACACCATTATCATCAGTTGCAGCTGTAATATTATTTTTCGCGTCTGTAACTGCTGTTGCTAATTGTTGAATAGCTGCTTCTTTTTCTTCAGTTGTAGCGTTCTGATCATTATTGATAACATTTGTTTGCGTTGCTTGTAATTGATCAATTTCATCTTTAGCCGTTTGTTTCTTCACAACTTTTGGTGTTACCGCATTAATCGCTGCTTCTGCATTTGTTTTAGCTTCATCAACTTGTGCGTTAGTAGTTGCTGCTGCAATGGCTTGAATTGCTTTACCATTTTCAGTATTTGCTTCTGCATCAGCTGCTTGTTTTTCTTCATCTGTTGCATCTGGCGTAGCTTGAATCTCTTGCAATTTGTTATTTAAAATTGCTGTGATTTCATTACGTGCAGTTGCTTTTTTATTAACTGTTGGTGTTACTTGATCAATATTAGTTTCACCTGTCGTTTTCGCTTGGTCTACATCATTTTGACTATTAGCAGCTTCAATGTTGCTATTTGCTTGTGTCACAGCATTATCTACGTCCGCATTAGCCGCTGCAATTTCTTCAGCAGTAATGTCTTGCGTTTGAGCGATTGCTGTTTTACGTTCATTCGCTTTCGTAGCAATTGCTTCTTTCGCATTATCTTTAGTTGTTGTTGCTGGCTGAATCGCTTCAATTTTAGCAATTTCTGCATTTTTAGCCGCTTCAACTTCCGCATTTGTATGTGCTGCATCTATTGCTGCATCAGCAGTCGTTTTTTCAGTTTGGACTTGTTGTTTCGCAGCTGCTTTTTCTTCTGTTGTTGAACCGTTATTAGCATCAATTGCTTTTTCTTGAGCTTGTACTTTATCTGCAATTGCTTGTTTCGCTTGAGGTTTAACATTTGCATCAGGTGTAATGGCTGCGATTGTAGCTTCATTTGTAGTTTTTGCATTATCTACATCTGTATTTGCTGCAGCATTATCTATATCAGCGTTTGCAGACAGAACAGCTTGATCAACTTTTTCTTTCGCTGCTTGTTGTTCTTCAGTAGTCGAATCATTCATTGCTTCGATTGCTGTTTTACGTTCACTTGCTTTTTGAGCAATTTCTGCTTTAGCATCCGATTTCTTAGTTGTGGCAGCTTGAACTTGATTAATTGCAGCAATACCATTGTCTTTAGCTGTTGTTACAGCACTGTTTGTATTTGCAGCATCAAGATTTGTTCTTGCTTCTTGCTTTTTAGTATCTAATTCTGTATATGCAGCTTGTTTTTCTTCTGTAGTTGAAGCATTGCTATTTTGAATTTCTTGTTTACGTGTATTATATGCGTTTTCTACTTCTGTATCAGCTGCAGGTTTAACTTTTGCTTGTGTTTGAATTGCATTGATTTTATCTAATACTTTTGCTTTAGTATCAGCCACTTCTTGTTGTGATTTAACAACTTGGATGTCATGTAAACCTTCTGTTTGAGCTGCATCTACTGCTGCATTTGCCTCTGCTACTTCTTCATCAGTTGCATTTGAAACTGTAGCATTTTGCGCTTTTCTAGCTGTAGCTGCTTGTCTAACTTCTTTATAAGCATCCATTTTAGTTTGAGTTGAATCCGTAATATTCTCAATTTTGAATATTTCTTCGTTTTTAACGCGTTCTAAATCTTGTGCAGTCGTTGTCGCTTCTATCGCTTTAACACCTGAAACTTTAGCTGCATTAATACGTTCAATTGCTTCCGCTACCTCTTCATTTGTTGTATCAGGATTTAAAGGCGCTTGATCAATTTGTGCTTGTACAACTTCATCAAATTCTTCAAGAGCTGCTGCTTTGGCTGTTGTTGCAGGTGCAGTTTGATTAATATCATTGATTGCTTTTGTTTTAATGGCTTCTACTTGTGCATTTGTTGTTGCTGCATCAATATCTTTAATTGCCTTTGTTTCAATTTTACCAATTTTATCATTTGCTACATCTTTTTCATCTTGTAATGATGCATTTGACTTTTTAATTTGTTGTTTACGAGTTGTAACTGCTTGGATAATATCTTGTTTCGCTTGAGGTTTAACTGTTGGTGTAATCACATCTTGTTCTAACACTGCGATACCATTATCTTTTTCAGTTGTGACACCTTGTGATGTTGTTTGTTTATTAATTTCTGCGATTGCATTATTTTTATCATTGTTAATTTTAGTCACAAGCGCTGCAACTTCATCTTGCGTAACTTTTTTACTTTGTTGTGCTGCTGTAACCTTTTCTTGAGCTTTAGCATCTAATTCAGCAATTGCTGCTTGATTATCAATTAATGCAGCTTGTAATTTAGTTACTAAACCGTCAATATCCGCTTGAGATGCACGATTTGCAGTTTCAACGTGATTCGCATCTTCATTTAAAATAGTGTCTGCTTGTTGTTTAAGTTTATTGTATTCTGCAATTGATGCTGTTGTGTAATGACTATTATCAACTTGTGAGTTTACTTGTTGTTGCAACGCATCTTTGTTCATTTCAACCGCTACTGAAAATGGATCTGCAGTTAGTGTAACTTCTGGTTGCGCATTATTAATTACAACATCTGAAGCAGTACGATATGTTAATTTTTCATTAAAATCAATATTTTTAGGTGTATCGATATTCGCAACATTAACTTTATATGATAATTTTAAAGATTTATCTGGGAATAAAACTTCTTTAGTGTGTGTACCACGTGCCGTTGTCACACCTTGGCTTGTAAATGTAACTTTATTTGCATTTTGATCATAATTAACAGTCATATTTTTCAATACTGTACTGTCTTCATTACCATTAGGGAATGTTGTAGTTAATGAATCATTAACGTAAGTTACACCTTGTGGTAATGTTACTTCATATTTAAATTGATCTGCTTTTAATGAAGCACCAAAATTACCATTGTTACCGATTTCAGTATTAATAGTATATTCTTTATTGTTAGTTGCTTTCGGTGCTAAATCTCTATTTTTGACATATAAATGTGATCCTGAGAATAGACCTACATTATCAATGAATGAATAGTATTTATAACCATCTTTATTTGTTGTAATTCTTGAAGCATCAGCAACTGCTGTATTGTCAGGAATAAATTGTAAATCTAAACGATCAGCATCAGTTGGTACTTTAAATAAATGTGCAGTACCAGTCTTAGCAACATTTACAGTTGCTAATTCAGTATTTTTCTTAGCATCTTTAATAACTAAATTTGTTGCACCTTGCTTACTATTCGTTTGCATAGTAGTAAAGTTAATAATTAATTCTGAATCTGGTTTTACATTTACAGTTTTTGAAATACCGTTAAAGTTACCATGATCTGTAGAATCATTTGCATTCACACGACCTAATGCAGCCACGTTTCCTTTAGCTTGATAGTTTTGAGGGTTATTCTTATCAAACATATCGCTTCGTCTTAATTCTGAGTTAACGAAACCAATCTTACCGTTGTTAATTAATGAATAACCATTTACTTTATCTGTAACAGTTACAGTTGGATCCTGTCTATTCTCATCTGTTGATATGGCAGGATCATCAAACGTTAATGTTGTATTAATACTGCCTTCACCAGTATTGCTAGCATTTGGATCTTGAGTTTGTGCGTTTGCTGCTACAGGTGCTGCTGGTTGCGCTGCTGCTGGAGCATTCGCTGGCTGTGTTTGATTTGCCGGTGTTGCTTGGTTATTTCCTTGTCCTGCTTGGTTTGCCGGTGCTGCTTGATTTCCAGGTTGTGCTTGTGCAGCGTTATTTGGATCAGCTTGATTACCTTGTCCAGCTGGTTGTGCTGTACCTGCTGCCGGTTGTGCTGCGCCTCCTGCTGGTTGTGCTGCGCCTCCTGCTGGATTAGCCTGTCCACCTTGGTTTGCTGGTTGTGCTGCTGGTTGTCCTTGGTTCGCAGGTGCAGCTGGTTGTGCTGCAGGATTAGCTTGAGCACCAGCATTTGCGTTAGGCTGTGCATTGGCATCAGCTGGTTGTGCTGGTTGATTTTGTGCAGGCTGATTTTGCTCTGCTGCAGACGCTGTTGTCGGGTTAGTAGATATAAAAGTAACAGTGGCAATTAAAGCTGAAAAAATACCGACATTAAATTTTCTGATACTAAATTTTTGTTGTCTGAATAAATTCATTAAGTCATCCTCCTGGTTGATTATTCTCGCTGTTAAATGATTTCACTTAATCAACTGTTAAGATAAGTAGTAGCATCTGCGTTAAAAACACAAAGCAACTCTATCTAATTAA
Organism: Staphylococcus sp. EG-SA-15; assembly: GCF_017151895.1. Lineage (NCBI taxonomy): Bacteria > Bacillati > Bacillota > Bacilli > Caryophanales > Staphylococcaceae > Staphylococcus > Staphylococcus sp. EG-SA-15. The sequence continues at coordinate 9,663 of NZ_JACVZN010000047.1, forward strand.
AATTAATTTTATCATCATTATATATTGATCACCAGTGTATTTTATATTACATATTGATTACTTTGTTTTTATTTTGTTTATATCATTTTACGTTTGTACTATAAATTATTTCTAGAAACACAAAAAAACCGATGCATACGCATCGGCTTATTTGTAATACAGTATTTATTTATCTAATCCCATTTTATCTTGAACCACATCAGCTATTTGTTGTGCAAATCTTTCAGCATCTTCATCAGTTGCTGCTTCAACCATGACACGAACTAATGGTTCTGTTCCAGAAGGTCTTACTAAAATTCGACCTTCTCCATTCATTTCTACTTCTACTTTAGTCATAACTTCTTTAACGTCAACATTTTCTTCAACACGATATTTATCTGTTACGCGTACGTTAATTAATGATTGTGGATATTTTTTCATTTGTCCAGCTAATTCACTTAGTGATTTACCAGTCATTTTTATTACAGAAGCTAATTGAATACCAGTTAATAAACCATCACCAGTTGTATTGTAATCCATCATAACGATATGTCCAGATTGTTCTCCACCTAAGTTATAATTACCGCGACGCATTTCTTCTACTACATATCTGTCGCCAACTTTAGTTTTATTAGATTTAATTCCTTCTTGTTCAAGCGCTTTGTAAAAACCTAAATTACTCATAACAGTAGAAACAATCATGTCATTATTCAATTCTTGATTTTTATGCATTTCTTGACCAATAATAAACATAATTTGGTCACCGTCAACGATTTGACCATTCTCATCTACTGCTATGATTCTGTCTCCATCGCCGTCAAATGCTAACCCAAAATCACTTTCAGTTTCAACTACTTTTTCAGCTAATTTTTCAGGATGTGTAGAGCCACATTTCTCATTGATATTATATCCATCTGGACTACATCCAATTGTTTCAGTATCTGCTTCTAAGTCACCAAATAAGAATGGCGCTAGTGATGATGTTGAACCATTTGCACCATCTAAAACAATTTTCAAACCTTCAAAGTTAACATCTACTGTTGATTTTAAATAGCTCAAATATTTTTGTGCCCCTTCAAAGTAATCTGAATAATGTACAATATCATTGCCAACTGGTCTTGGTAATTCTGGGTTTTCTTGATCCAATAATGCTTCAATTTCATTTTCTTGTTCATCTGATAGTTTAAAACCATCTGATCCAAAGAATTTAATACCATTATCTGCAACTGGATTATGAGAGGCTGAAATCATTACACCTAACTCTGCACCCATATCGCGTGTTAAATATGCAACACCTGGTGTTGAAATAATACCTAATCGCATCACTTCTGCACCAATTGAAATCAAACCAGCTATTAATGCTGATTCTAACATTTCACCTGAAACTCTAGTATCGCGACCTACAAGTACACGTGGGTGTTTTTCACCTTTATTATGTGCTAGAACATAGCCACCGTATCTTCCTAATTTAAATGCCAATTCAGGTGTTAGTTCTTGGTTTGCGACACCTCTTACTCCGTCTGTACCAAAATATTTTCCCATTGTTTACTCTCCTTTAATTTAGCTATTTATTTTACATTTATATAAGCCTTCGTTTCACTTGGTTGTGCTTTAGTGACATGTTCTGGTAAATTGATTTTTACAGTCTTTTCAGTTGATTCTGAAATACCATCTAAATCTACTTCTGCATCAACTTCGCTTATATTTTGTAAGTCATCTCGACTACCGAAGATTTCAATTTCTTTATCTTCTAAATCAATCGAACTTAACTCTTTATCATCTGCTAAACTACCTTTCTGTTTAACATTTACTTTAACCTTTTTGCTAAAAGGCTCTACTTTAACTTGTAAATTCACTTCATTAGGTTGAATCGATACATTTAATTTATTCAGTTTTTTATCAAAAGCCGTTACTTCTGCGACATCTTTTGTGTCACCATTAATCTTTTTATTAGTTTTAAAAGTGGCTTTTAAATAAGCGATATCATTCAATTGTTCTTCTCCACCTGTTACTTTAACTGTTTGTGGTGAAACTTCTTGCTTTGTAATTTTATAAAGTGGATCAATATCACTCTGACTTACATCAGGTTGAACTGTCATCTTTTTAGTTACTTTGTTTTCAAGCGTAATATTTGCTAATTTAGGTTTTACAGAATAATGAATGTCATCAGCTAACCCTTTAACTTGATACTTCTCTTGATATTTTCCAGCTTTAGCATTTGATAAATCAATCACTACTCTTAAATCTTCTGGATTTTCAATTTTTATTATCTTTGATTGTGGTCCTGAAATAGTCACATTAACTGTTTCAGGCGCTTTTGTTAAATGCAAATCTTTAGTGTTATAAAGAATTTCAACGGGTACATCTTGAATCGTTTTACTAGACTTTTGACCAAGATTACCAGTGTTAAAGATATTTCCAAAAACATTGTTAACAGATAAAAAGAAAAACAATGCCAAAAGAAAGGCAATAAATCTCAAGCCCCATTTACTTTCTAGCATATTATTTCACACCTTTCTTTTGAAAGCGTGTGCCAAACCAATGTTCAGCAAGCAACTCTTCAAAAATTTCGTTTGAAATGTCTCGTCGTAATTTTCCATCAAATGTTACCGAAATATCACCAGTTTCTTCAGATACAATAACGGTAAATGCATCAGATACTTCTGAAATACCAACCGCAGCTCTATGTCTTGTACCCAAACTTTTAGATATCTTAGGACTATCAGACAATGGCAAATAACTTGCTGCTGCTGCAATCTTCGTGCCTTGAATAATCATTGCACCATCATGTAAAGGTGTGTTAGGTATAAAGACATTAATTAAAAGTTCTTGCGAAATATTTGAATCCATTGCAATACCTGTTTCAATATAATCTTGAAGACCTGTTTCTTTTTCAAAGACAATTAATGCACCTATACGTCTTTTAGCCATATATTGCACAGCCTTTGAAACCGATTGAATCAATTTCTCTTCATCTTTACTATACGTATTAGAAGTATAGCGTTTTAAAAAGCTACCTCTACCAAGTTGTTCTAACGCACGTCTAATTTCTGGTTGGAATATTACTATTAAAGCTAATACCCCCCATTGAATAACGATATCGAATAATTTAGATGTTGCAGTCAAGTTCAATATCATACTTATCTGCTGACCAATAACAATTACTAATATCCCTTTAAGTAATTGTATCGCTTTAGTTCCCTTAAAGACCGTGATGAGAAGATAAAGTACATACCAAACTATCAGTAAATCAAGGATACTCGTTACAATTTTTAACGTACTGAGGTTTTGAAAAAAGTTGGAAAAATCCATAACATCTCCTCCGGGTAATATTTTTCCATAATACCCATTATACCAATCATTTACATCACTGTCATACGAACATATATTTAAATAGAAAAAATTTATTTTAAAGATTATAACTACTCTTAATCATTTTAGTGAATTAAAAAAAGTAGTGCAAAAAGCAAAATATACTTTATACACTACAAATCATTTATTTATAATAAAGTTTCACCAAAAAATGTTCCAACTAATGAAACCGCTTGTTCAGCAGTATGATTATTACTGTCAATCAATGGATTTACTTCAACTAAATCCATTGAGGAAATTAAATGTGATTGATGCAGTAATTCCAATGCAAAATGGCTTTCTCTATAACTAAGACCACCCAAAACTCTAGTACCAGTGCCTGGCGTTTCAAGCGGATCTAAAGCATCAACATCTAAAGATAAATGAACGCCATCAACATTGCGTGACTTCAAATATTCTATTGTATTTTCAATTACTTCCTTTATCCCCAATTTATCAATATCTGACATAGTAAATGTTTTAATATTATGATCTTTGATAAATTGTCTTTCACCTTTATCTAAATCTCTCATACCAATTAGTACGATGTTTTCTGGCTTGATTACATTACTATTTAATTCTAAAAGTTCTTTGGGACCTTCGCCTGTCAAAATCCTTAGAGGCATACCATGAATATTTCCACTTGGTGACTCTTCAGGTATATTTAAATCACCATGTGCATCATACCAAATAACACCTAAATTATTATAATGTTTACTTATTGCTGATACTGAACCTACCGCAATAGAATGATCTCCACCAAGAACTAGAGGAAATCTGTTATTTTCAATTGATGCTGAAACCTCTTTATTTAATTTTTGATTAACATCTATAATTTCATCATAATTTCTTAATCCTTTTTGTTCACTATGAAATTTTTCAATGTTCACAACAGGTACCTTAATATCCCCCTTGTCATATACATCGAGGTCTAATTGCTTTAATCTTGAAATTAATCCAGCATATCTAATTGCTGTTGGTCCTAAATCAACACCTAATTTTCTTTGTCCAAATGTTGATGGTGCACCTATAATATCAATTGCTTTTGTCTTTGTCATAAGCGTCCCCCTTTGCTCTATGTAATTAAAGAATAATGTATGCGCTTACCATTATCAAGCAATAGCTACACATATAATCTGTTTATCTTATTACTTCATAAAAAAAAGCACTTCCCAAAAATGGAAAGTGCAAGTAGTGAGCCATAGAGGATTCGAACCTCTGACCCTCTGATTAAAAGTCAGATGCTCTACCAACTGAGCTAATGGCTCTAATGGCTGGGCTAGCTGGATTCGAACCAACGAGTGACGGAGTCAAAGTCCGTTGCCTTACCGCTTGGCTATAGCCCAATATATAGATGGTGGAGGGGGGCAGATTCGAACTGCCGAACCCGAAGGAGCGGATTTACAGTCCGCCGCGTTTAGCCACTTCGCTACCCCTCCAGCTTATTCATATAATTTAATAATCAAAATGGTGGAGAATGACGGGTTCGAACCGCCGACCCTCTGCTTGTAAGGCAGATGCTCTCCCAGCTGAGCTAATTCTCCAAAATAATGACTCCTACGGGACTCGAACCCGTGTTACCGCCGTGAAAGGGCGGTGTCTTAACCGCTTGACCAAGGAGCCATGGCTCCACAGGTAGGACTCGAACCTACGACCGATCGGTTAACAGCCGATAGC
>NZ_JACVZN010000048.1:0-10642 GCF_017151895.1 Staphylococcus sp. EG-SA-15
GAGTCGCTATCTGAGTCCGAATCGCTATCTGAATCTGAGTCACTGTCTGATTCTGAATCGCTGTCTGAATCTGAATCACTGTCTGAGTCTGAATCGCTATCTGAGTCTGAGTCGCTGTCTGAGTCTGAATCGCTGTCTGAGTCTGAATCGCTATCTGAATCTGAGTCGCTATCTGAGTCTGAGTCGCTGTCTGATTCTGAGTCGCTATCTGAGTCTGAATCGCTGTCTGAGTCTGAATCGCTGTCTGAGTCTGAATCGCTGTCTGAGTCTGAATCGCTATCTGAATCTGAGTCGCTGTCTGAGTCTGAGTCGCTATCTGAGTCTGAGTCGCTGTCTGATTCTGAGTCGCTATCTGAATCTGAGTCGCTGTCTGAGTCTGAATCGTTGTCTGAATCCGAATCGCTATCTGAGTCCGAGTCACTGTCTGAATCTGACTCACTATCTGAATCTGAGTCGCTATCTGATTCTGAATCGCTATCTGAATCTGAGTCACTGTCTGAATCCGAATCGCTATCTGATTCTGAGTCGCTGTCTGAATCTGAATCACTGTCTGAATCCGAATCGCTATCTGATTCTGAGTCGCTATCTGAACCTGAGTCGCTGTCTGAGCCTGAGTCACTGTCTGAATCCGAATCCGGATCCGGGTCTGGGCTTGGTTCCGGTTCTGGGTCTGGACTTGGTTCTGGGTCAACCGGCGGCCCTGGAGTTGGGTCTTTCGGATTTACTGCTGAATCACCATCAGCACTTCCACCACCATAACGTACAACATTCTCATTATTCCAACCGAAAATACTGTAGTCTCTATTTGTTACAGGATCAACATTTTCTTGAATAACCTGAGTTTTTAAGTTCTTACCTGTATTGTCGTAATGCCCTTCTACTAATACTACATATGTTTTAGTAATATCACCAAATTTAATACTAGCTACATTTGGATGCTCATAATAGATTCTATTTTTAAATTGGTCTGTTACTTCTTTAAGGTTAGAGTCATTTGGATCTGCATAGTAGCTATCTGATAATTTAGATGTATCATTCACTTCAAAAATTCTCAGTTTTGTATCTGTAGCACTTACTTTACCGCTACTTTCTTCGATTTTATCTTGGTAACCTTTAATATACACCCACGTATTACCTAAAACTCGTTGCTTAGGGTTAACAAATACCGTTTGCTTGTATGTGTTTTGACCTGAAGCTGTATCTACACCAATAATTTGAGAAGAAATGTTCGCGCCATTTGGCTTATCAATTCCTGCAATTGGTGAACTATAGTTATAAGTAATTTTATTATTAAACATTTCATCCGCAATATTAATATTTGCATCATATGTTCCTGATTTAGGTGCCTTTGCTCGGTCTGTAAATAAAGGTAATGAAAATTGTCCGTTAATATTTTCTTTTTCATTTACATAATCTGTAAAGACAAATGTATACGTCTTAGTCAAGATATCATATGTTGCTTTAGCTACAACATCGCCATTCGTACTTTTAATATCTGCAATTGGCATCGTATTATTTGAATTAGAGTAATCCACGTCTCCATTACCAGTTAAACTATCTGGTAACTTCGCTGTAAAATAATCTCCTGATTTCACTTTATCTGTCACTGTAAAATTTGCCGCCATAAATGTGTTACCACTTTGGTTAGGGTCAAACGTAGTCTTTTGCAACTGTAGATTACTTGCCGTAACTTTATCATTTACATTTGTACCTTTAGCATCAGCAGCATTTACTACCGGTTCAGCAACAGCTAAACTACGTACAGCTCTCGTTCTAACACTCGGTTTACTAGTTCCTTGCGCATTGGAAATCGTTTGTGGTGATGATTGTGGTAAATCTAATGTTTGAGGATTTTTAAGCTCACTGTTTGTTGCTATGCTATTAGCATCATTCGTTGTTTTATTATCTACTTGAGAATTTGCTTCTTGAGGAACAGTTTGATCTTGCATTTTTGCAGCAGTTGCTTGATCTTTAATTGCCGTAGGTTGAGGTGTTTCATTTGTTGAAGCTGGCTCTGTTGTAGTGGTATTGCTCGTTTGTGTAGACATTGGTTTTGCTGTGCTATCTACATTCGCACTGTTTGTGTTTGCACTAATATCAGATGTATCATTAGCCGTTGTATTTAATTGAGGTGTTTCTATCATATTGTTTTTTTCGGAATCTGCACTTGCATTATTTTTCGAAGATTGCGTTGTATCGTTCGATTGTTCTGAAGCTTGTGCTTGATGATTGCCTATCCCAAATAGTATAGTTGCCCCTACTATTACTGATGTGGTACCTACTGTAAAACGTCTAATCGAATACTTATTCTGCTTATTCGACAAATAATCAATTCTTTTTTTCAAAAATATTACTCCATTTCAATTTCTAGATTAGTCTAAATTGTATAATGAAATAAGAATTATATCAATTGCTTTTTGAAAAAAATTACGTAAAATTTGTTTTCTTCCTATTTATATAACTTAAAATTTTCTGTTAACTAGCAAAAATCAATATACCATTTTTACACTATTGCAAATGTTTTACTTTTCAAAAACTTAGAAGTTCTAAATTTTTCATCACCTTAAATTTTACTGTAATTTCAACAATCAAATTTAACTAACATTTTAAATTATTCATCATGCTAGCAAAAAAGGCCTAACGTATAAATGTACGTTAGACCTCATGTTCAACTTATTCATTTTACATTGTATATTAAACACATACATCATTGAATAAATGTTTGCTTACTAACCAATTTTTATGATCTTTAACAACAAGTTTTTCATCTTTAAGTTCATGAATAATATGACCAGCTGTTTCCCGGGAAATTCCAGCCATATCACTCATGAGTTGAATAGTTAAAAACTGTTTGATTTCATAAAATTCATCTTGATCGTACCCTACTGTCTGACATATATGACATAACAATTTAATAATTCGATCTTTAGCAAATTTACTTGTTAATGCCATGTTATAGTTCATGTGTTGCTGCTCATTATCATTTATTAATGCAAAAAGTGTCAAAAATATATCATCATTAGCTTTGCACAAAAAGGCCATCAATTCTCTAGGCAATCCAAGAACTGTACAATCGGTTAATGCTGTACACAATTCATTAACCTCTTTCGGATGAAATAAGTTACTGATTGGAAATAATACTTGCTCTTTATTAAAATAACGATATACATCTCCATTTTGATTGTAATGTTCTCTAATAATGTTACCTTCAATTAAAAAGTAAATATTGCTACTTTCTTGTGGCGAAAAATAAATAACTTGGCCTTTCGTATAATGTCTGACAAAACATTCACTTTGATATGGTTGTAATATACTATATGGGATATTAATGTAATCTGCTAATGCCTTTAGTTCATGTTCTAATTTATTATTTCTACCCAAAATAAAGTTTTCTGTCATAAGTTAAACTCCTTCAAACCTTGCAAAGTGTCAGCAGACAACTTTTTCATTTGAATCAACGGAGAAACATATTTAATGTTTTGTCGCGTGATAAAGTGCTACATGTGAATGTGTGTACCTTTATTACCAATCAAAGCTTCGTATGCCTGCTCTAAATTGGTAATGATAACTTTTTTGTTTTCCCCACTTTCAACAAATCGTATCGCAGCTTCTATTTTTGGCAACATCGATCCTTCCGCAAACTTACCTTGTGCCGCGTATTTTTTCAGTGTTGCTACATCAATATCATCGATTTGTTGTTGATTAGGTTCATTAAAGTTAATAAATACATTTTCTACATTCGTAAGAATCATTAAGGTATCTGCTTCAATCAGCGTTGCTAATTTCTCACTAGCAAAATCTTTATCTATAACCGCTTCAACACCTTCATAGGTATTTTCTTTTTTTATAACTGGAATACCGCCACCACCGCATGCAATGACAATATTTTTACCGTCTGCTAAAGTTCGAATTAACTGGTGTTCTAGTATAGATTGAGGTAGTGGTGACGCAACTACTTTTCTATAACCACGTCCTGCATCTTCTTTAAAGACTGAGTCTGGCTGTTCTTTTTGTAATTCTTCAACTTCTTCTTTCGTATAAAAAGGACCAATTGGTTTGGTTGGGTTATTGAATCGTGGATCATCTTTATCTACTTCCACACGTGTAACGATTGTGCCTACAGTTCTATCACTATTCATTTCAGTTAAAATGCGATTGATTTCAGTTTCCAACCAATAGCCTATCATACCCTGTGACATTGCACCACAAGTATCCAATGGCATTGCCGGCGTTGTGTCACTGTTCGATTTAGCTTGTTGGATTAATAAACTTCCAATTTGTGGGCCATTACCATGTGAAATGACAATACGCGCTGGTGAATCAAATAAAGGTTTAAGGTTTTGCATCGCACGTCTAATAGCTGTTTGTTGTGCTTCAGCAGTTGCTTCTTTTGTCTGTATCGCATTACCGCCTAATGCAATGACAATTTTCTCTTTCATATTTTTGTCGCTCCTTTTAAAAAACATTTATCGTTCCCATCAATAACTTAATTAATCCGATAACTGCAAGTACGATAATAATCATAAAAAGAATATAGTCTGATTTAATCAAACGTGTCTGATTATTCTTTTGAACGATTGAATAAACAAGAAGAGCTGGAATATAAAGTAACATCGTCAATAATAAGTAATTGATACCTGCTGCATATATAAGCCATATAGCATAAATTGAGGCTATGATGCCAATCGTCCATTGTTTAGTAGTTGCTTGCTGTCGATGCTCTAAAGTGTATTTAACTTGGTAAAATGCACTGAACATGTAAGGGTATAAAATAGCACTTGATGCTAGTGAAAATGCAAATTGATACGCACTCTGTGTAAATAGCATACTTATTAAAAATAATTGTACTAATATATTGGTAATAAGCAGTGCATTTACAGGTGCTCCATTTTTATTTTCTTTAGCAAACCACCTTGGAAATAATCCATCTTTTGCAACAATGAAAGGTAATTCACCAGCAAGCAATGTCCATCCTAACCATGCACCTAGTACCGAAATAATTAAACCAATATTTACAAGTGTAGATCCCCAACCACCTACAATAGTTGCAAGCACCTGTGCCATACTTGGCGAATCTAATTGAGAAATATGATTTTGCAAAATCACGCCTTGAGCTAATACAGTTAATAAGAAATAGATAATTAAAACTGATATAAGTCCTATAACCGTGGCACTACCTACATCTTTTTTATTTTTAGCTCTACTAGAAAAAATTACTGCACCTTCGATACCGATAAACACCCAAACTGTCACTAGCATCGTACTTTTAACTTGGCTCATTGTGCTCGCCCAACTAAATGGCAATACACCCTCTGACGTCATACCGAAAAAGCCTGTTTTAAAAGTGTCAAAATTGAATGCAATTATCATGCATATGATTACAAGTAAAATCGGGATTAACTTTGCAACAGTAACAATACTATTGATAAATGCTGCTGTTTCAACGCCTTTTAAAATCAAGAAATGGACACCCCAGAGTAGTAACGAGGCGACAATAATACTTGGTAATGTGTTGCCTCCTTTAAAAATCGGGAAAAAGTTACCTACTGCTGACATCAATAGTGTTGCATAGGCAACATTGCCTAAAAACGCTGAGAACCAATATCCCCAAGCACTGATAAATCCTACAAAATCGCCAAATCCTGCTTGAGCATAACTATAAATACCACCGTCTAGCTCCGGCCGTTCATTGGTTAAATTTTGAAATACGAACGCTAATGAAATCATTCCTATAGCTGTAATAATCCAACCAATAATAATGGCTAATCCACCGGCTTTACCGCCCATATCAGACATTATATTGAACGCACCGCCACCAATCATGGATCCTATAACTAGTCCAATTAAAGAAGATTTACTGAGTTTGTTATCTCCTGATTCGTTCATATTCATTTCTCCTTTAATACCAATATGAGGTGTCTGTACATGACACTTATATCATCAGACACATCATATTCATATCGTTCCATTTAGTGATTAACTCCCCAATGTTGCTGCCATTACTGCCTTAATTGTATGCATTCTATTTTCAGCTTGATCAAACACTTTTGAATGTTCACTTCTAAAGATTTGGTCTGTAACTTCCATTTCAGCTAATCCATATTTTTCATAAGTTTCTTGTCCATAAAGTGTATTTGTATCATGGAATGCTGGTAAACAATGTAAGAATATCGTTGAATCTTTACCTGTTAAATCAAACATCTGTTGATTCACTTGATAGTCTTTTAATAAATTAATACGTTGTTCAAATTCACTTTCTTCACCCATCGATACCCAAACATCTGTATATATAGCATCTGTATTTTCAACTGCTTCTGCAATATTATCCGTAATCATGACTGAACCACCATATTGACTCGCTTTTTCTTTTGCAATATCAACATATGCCTCTTTTGGATTTAATGATTTAGGTGTACAAATTCTTACATTAACACCTAACATAGCACCTGCTACCATTAATGAATGCGCAATATTATTACGTCCATCTCCAACGTAAGTTAAGTTTATTCCTTCTAGATATCCAAAATTCTCTTTTATTGTCATAAAATCAGCTAACATTTGTGTAGGATGCCAATCGTCTGTTAATCCATTCCACACCGGTACACCAGAGAACTTCGCTAAATCTTCAACAGCTTGTTGTGAAAAACCACGGAATTCAATACCATCGAACATTCTACCTAATACTTTCGCAGTATCCTCTACAGATTCTTTTTTGCCTAATTGAATATCATTTTTCCCTAAAAATTCTGGATGCGCACCTAAATCAATAGACGCAACTGTAAACGCTGCACGCGTTCTCGTCGAATTCTTTTCGAATAGTAGTGCAATATTTTTTCCAGATAAGTAGTGATGCTTAATACCGTTTTTCTTATACTCTTTTAATGTAATTGCAAAATCAATAAGTCCTTCGAATTCTGCTTTGGTAAAATCACTTTCTTTTAATAATGATCTGCCTTTTAAATCATACGGTTTTTGAATTTCTGTCATTATTTTCACCCTCGTTTCTATAATTTATTACGTTAAATGTCTTCTCTGAATAATGGTTGACTCATACATCTAGGGCCCCCACGTCCACGTACCAACTCGCTACCAGATATTTCAATGACTTTAATGCCTTTTTGTCTCAATAAATCATTCGATACATAGTTTCTATCGTAAGTCACTACAACGCCTGGTCTTATACATAATGTATTTGAGCCATCATTCCATTGCTCTCTAGCACCATCAATGACATCACCATTTCCTGTTGGAATGAATTGGATATCATCTATACCTAGTACGTCTTCTAAAGTATCTTTTAAATGACTAGATTGTTTGATGGCAATATCTTTATTTACGTCATCATATTCAATAATAAATATATTCATATTGCCTTCTGCCTTTAAAATGGCTGAATGCATTGTAAATTTGTCATAATCTATCATTGTAAATACTGTATCTAAGTGCATAAAAGTTCGACTAGTTGGAATTTCAATTGCTACTACTTTTTTAAACGTCGCCTGCGGATTTTCAAAAATACGTCGCGCTAACTTTTCAATAGCTTGTGCAGATGTACGTTCTGAAACGCCTATAGCCAAGACATCTTTAGATAAAACAAGTTCATCGCCGCCTTCAATATTGAATGGGCAATCTCGATCTAACCAGATTGGAATATTCGCATCTTTAAATCTAGGATGATGCTTTACAATATATTGAATAAATATTGATTCTCGTCGTCGTGCTCTCCAGAACATCCGATTGATTGTTATACCGTGTCCTATTGAGGCTTGTGGATCTCTAGTAAAATAAAGGTTTGGCATTGGATCTAAATAGAATGGATACTTATCATCCATATACTCTACTAGATGTGTACATTTCGGATTAATTTCTTCCTTACGTACCCCTGACATTATTTTATCTACAAGTTCTTGATTAGAAAGTGTCGCAAATAATGCCTTAATTTCTTCTTCATGACCTAATATTGTTTTTTTAGACTCTGCTAATACATCATCAATAAATTCACTTCTTACTTGAGGATTTTCAATACTTTCAGCTGCTAACTTCTCAAGGTAAAGTACTTCAACACCCTCTTCTCTTAGCACCTGCGCAAAATGGTCATGCTCTTTTTGAGCTACTTCTAAATATGGAATATCATCAAATAGTAATCCATCTAAATAATCAGGTACTAAATTTTCTAATTCTTTTCCAGGACGCTTAAGTAACACAGTTTTTAAAGCTCCAATTTCGCTATTTACTTTAATTGGACCATCTGTCATGTCTATTTCCTCCTTTTATCTTTGAATTCATTTAGAGTATAGACAATCTTCAAACGCTTACATGTGATTATATTCACATAAAGAAAGTCGAAAATTTCATATCTTTTTGTTATACAATACATAATAATGGATTTTTATACATAAATAAAGGTATTTTGGGTCAAAATATACATTTTTTATTCAAAAATACCCATAAAAACATGTTGTATAAAGTTTTTTATACAGTCAATTGAATGACTATGAATTCTTTCTTTCCATAAAAAAACGCGTACACAAGTTAATATTTGGTAACTAACTTGAGTACACGTGATACGAAACAAATTTTTATTATTCATTTGATACATGTCTATTTAAATAATTTTGCATATACGTATTCTGCCATATCATTTGAGGCAGTTAAGATTAATGTAGTGTCATTTCCACTCACCGTACCTAATATCTCTTCTATATTTAGCTGATCGATAAAATAGTTTATGCCTTGGGCGAAACCAGGTGAGGTTTTGACGATAATGTATGAACCATTGATGATTGAACTTAGAACTTCATGTTCACAATAGTGTCTAAACTTTTCTCTCATCTCTTGTTCTGTTTGATTATTAATAGCTTTATAAATCCATGTCTCACAATCGATAGGGACACGATATATATTTAGTTCCTTCAAGTCTTTAGCAATTGTTGTTGCACTATATCTTACACCAAAATATTCTTCAATATATGAAATGATTTGTTCTTTTTTATAAATCTTATGCTTTTTAACTATTGTAGAAACAATTTCTAATCGTTTACTTTTCTTCATATTGTAAACTCCTTTGGTAGTTACGTTTCTTGTATTAAAAAATAAATTCATGCATGTTTCATTTATAATTTAACACTTTGTTTTGCAAAAGATAATAAAAATACATGTAAATTTTTTGTGACAACTTTTAAAATGAATTTTGTATTCTAAGTCAGCATTTAATTATCACATATCTACTACTTGTAATGATTTTAGACTGCCGAGTAGTCTTTCGGCAGACAACCCTCACACTCCTCTCATCTAATTACAAAGAGAGGGTATACCTACAAAGTCAATTATCAATGTAGGTATACCCCATATATAAGCTGTATTTAAAATTTAATTATTTATAAGTGTTTAACATTACTTCTTCTTGTTTATATATTTTTACTCCACGCCTACTTCATTCCATGCTTCATACACCTGTTCAGCTGTTTGCTCGTCATATAAATCTTTGGCCGCTTGGTATAATGCATCTTTACAATCTTTGAAGTTTGAATTACTTGTTAAGTATTCCGTTAATGCTCGGTAGTAAATTTGTTCTGATTTAGATTTCCCTATTGCTTGAATCACGTTATAAGCTGCTTTATTTGGAATTCCAGAATTCGTATGTACGCCACCATTATCTTTTTCAGTGAATACATAGTCTTTCATATGAGCTGGTTGACCAAATTGTTCTGGGTTTGACATGCTGCGTAAAGCGTCTCCCTCTTTTCCAGGTGTGTAGACATCTTCACCCATTAAGAAATCCTCGTCATCTACAAAGTATCCAAAAACATCTGAAAAGCTTTCATTTAGAGCGCCTGACTGGTCCTTATATTCTAAGTTTGCAGTCTCTTGTGTCACACCGTGTGTTAATTCGTGTGCTACTACGTCATTTGCACCCGATAAACTTGTGAATGTGCGACCATCACCATCACCATAGATCATTTTGTCACCAATCCATGCGGCATTATTTCTGTTATCTTGACCACCGTAGTTATTAACATGCGTTAATGAAACAATTGGACTACCTTGGTTGTCATATGATTCACGACCAAATGTGTCTTTGTAATAATCATATGTTTGTTTAGCGTAATAATTTGCATCTACGCCAGCACGTTGCTCATCTTTTACGAAGTTTTCATCTTCATTAGTAATCAATGTTGCTTGACCTGTTTGATCATTAAAGCTAAATGCTGATAATTTACCTTGATGCGTTAAATCTTCTAGGCTAAATCCACCGTCAATACTATTGATATTGATATCTTTTGTATCGCCAAGTACACCTTTTCCTTTACCAGTTTCTGCAGCTTCTTTAACTAAGTTCATTTTTTCTAAAATTTCGCCAGTTTGAGCATCAATTTTAACTTTCCAATGTGAAATTTCTGGTGTCACTGTAATTAACTCAACATTATAAACGTATTTATTACTGTCACCATCGATTTCAACTTTGTTTTCTTTAATGACTTTATCTTTAAGATTTTTCGCTTTATTCTTATCAATCTTAACTGCTTTAAATGCTTTGTCGGCTGCGTCATCTTTACTTAATGTCACTTTATTCGTTGGCTTTACTTTCTTCGCATCAGTATCCCCATTGATTAAAACGACTTTTCCTGATTTGTCTGCGTGT
>NZ_JACVZN010000049.1:0-9377 GCF_017151895.1 Staphylococcus sp. EG-SA-15
AATAGGCAAGTACCGAAGTACCTGCCTAAAAAAGGATTATCCACTTTTTCATCCTAACTGATTTCTCCCCATAAGTCACCTAATATCTGATTAGGTGGGGAAGAACCATTCGTGCATGAATGAGAATTTGATGAAAGATAATTTTCACTACACATATTCAATCAAGACATTGCTTTCTATAATAAACAACTATTTTGTTTTATTTCTTTTCTATAACAACCTTTGTAATTAAGTTGAATCCAGGGTTTTTAATATGCTCTGATAAATCTGGGACAACAAAACCTTTTTCTGTTATAGGGAAAGACTTCGTTTCTTCTTTTTTCTTATTCTTATCATAATAAGTGACTTCGATCTTTGCGCTTGGATCTAATTCAACTACTCTAAACTCTTTATATGCTGTCGCATCTAATGCCCATTCGACATAGTATTCAATTTTTTCTTTTGTAAGTGTAGTCCCAGGTTTAATAGGAAACTCGACATAATGAGGGGATAGCAATTCATTTCCTTTACCATCAACTCCAGTCACATTTACCATCAAATACGGGCCTGTTGGTTCAAAATAACTCGCGTCATCGCCTTTTTTATATTTTCCTTTGTCGAATGAACTTGATGCACTTACCTCATTAGTAATTGAAGAAAATGAGAATAATAACAATAAAACAGTTAAAAATAATAAACTTCTTTTGAGCATGGCGCTTCCTCCAAATATAATATATTTGTTTTTATTTATCTCTTTTTATAGCTAACACCCTTATTTAAGATGATAAATATCAACAACTTCATTTTATATTGAGAAAATATTAAAAATCAATAAAATATTAAAAGAAACTAAACTTACATTAAAAAATAATTAACAAATATTTAACATTTTAACCTAAGAATTAAAACACTTCTTTCACAATCAATCTCTCATGCCATATCCACTCATTATGATTGTTCCAATAAATGCGACACCAACCATCTATAATTTCAAACACATATATTAATGTTCCAGGCGCGTATACAGCCTGTCCAACATCGAATCTATAGTTAGTACGATTATCACCGTATCTAGTGGCTGAAGTAGCACCTAAGCCGTCGATTTTCGCATTAAAATAAGCACCTTTTGACCATTTAAGGTTATAAGGCGCTTTACTTCCAACTGTTATTTTACTTGCAGATTTACCGACTGCTTTTTGAGCAGGTGGTTTAACTTTATTTGTGATCTTATTCATTAAGCCCTCACTTTTATACTTAGGTCTAATAAAGTGAGTACAGCCGTAATAATTATCCCAACGTAACTTTGCAGGCGTATTTGCGTTACCGTCATAGTTCTGTTCCAAAATTAAAAATTGATTTGTATTACCACCATTAAACACTAAACCAATATGACCGTATTGTTTATATATTCCTTTGGTAAATACAGCCACATCACCTATTTGTGGAACAAACGATGGTGTGTTTTCATATACTGTTGCCATGTTTTTAAAATCGTTATTGATTGCATCTTTTGCATTTCCCCACATTCTAATTTCTAACAACCAATAAATGTAATCAACTGCTAAATCTGCACATTGGTAACCATACCAACCGTCAAAATCAATATATCTACCTTGATACCAACGTAACCTTGCTCTTGCTTCACTGTATGTTTTCATTATTTTACCTCCTAGTATTTTCTTCTTGGTTCTTCATATTCTAAAGCTTGGTGGCTATCACCTATACCTTTAGTAGTCGGGTCTTGAATCACACCAGTTAATACTAAAAATCCTAATATAGCGTTTAAACCGTCTGTTAATTGCTCTGTATAAACTTGGATATCATACCCAATAGCTTTTGCGATGTTTTGAGCAAATAAAAAGATAGCTGACAATATCGCTACCCAAAATGATTTTTGTTTCATTCTAATTTTCCAATTAATCATATTCTTATCTCCTTTTACCCAAAATAAAAAGACGACTAATAAGCCGTCTATTTGATATTTATATTATGGTGTGTTAATTTATATATAGAAAAAGGGCAACATGCGCAAACATGTTACCCTAATGAGCCCGTTAAAAAGACGGTGGCTATTTTAGATTAAAGATTAAATTAATAACCATTTAACCATCGAAACCAGCCAAAGTTAGCGATGGTTATTTTTTATTGCTTAATTCAATAAGCTTGATTACTAGACCTATCAATGCAATAAGGAATAAACCAAACTGCAACATGGTACTAATTGTAATCATTAGGCATCTCCTTTCTAAAGATTTCAGTAATGCCAACATAGGCACCACCTCCTTATACTCAGATAGCCACCATCTATCCAACTTGCTCACTTCTGCATATTACCATAATTACAACAATAAATAAAAAGCCAGTGCCGATGCACTGACCAAAAACATTATTTACATTTACGACCATACAAATAACATGATAACCATCTTGCCCAACTCATTATGTCCACCTCCCTTAAGGTAATAACGCAGTAATTGATGCAGTAATGACTGCAATCATAACAATTGTTACAAGCGCCCATATGGCACCTACGAGCCATTTATTTTGGGCGAGTGTCTTTTCTTCATTTTTTTGCGCAACATCTACTTGCGTTTGATATCTTTCTTCAATTCTGTTTAATATCTTTGTTTGCTCTAAATTCTCATCTACAACTTTATCTTGCTTATCTTTAAGTTCTTTATGAGATTCTCTTAGTTCATTATGATGTTGCTTATGTTCCTCTCTAAGTTCAAGCACATGATCAGCTGTTTCGTTTGCTAGTATTTCAACATCATCAACACGTTCAACTAATTCAGAAAGCTCTTTTTTTATTTTCTGAATATCATCCAAAACTACACCTACTTTCTAAGAAAGCTATGAGCGTAATGCTCATAACTTAGTATAGTTACATTATTTCGCTATCAACTGATTTATCAGATGACAAGTCAGTTCTATCCACAACTTCTTTCACAACTTTCACACCGTTTTGATTGCCTGTTAATTGATATAAAAGATTTAAAGTTTCAGCAATCTTTTTAGCGTTTTCCTCAGATTTAAAATCTTGTGCATAACTTGCTGAATCGGACGTTGTAAAACTGCCTACAAAATCTTGATACAAAACGCGCTCTGTTCCCTCTTTGTCAATTTGTACTAAAATAAATCTCTCTGTTTTTTTGATAATTTCATTTGCCATATTAAATGACCTCCTTAAATTTTTGTATAAAAATAGTGCCAAGGATTACTCTTCCTCAGCACTTTTGCTTTTTTCATTTTGTTCTTGTATATATGCTTTTAACATTGCATTTTCTTGTGTTAGTCTTGTGATTTCTTGCGATAAATAGTGAATTGTATATTGTGGATTGGCTTGTAAACCTTGATTGCTATCATTCATTTATTAATTCCTCCAGTTTTTCGATTTTTGATTGCTGGTTTTTAATAATAGGTATTAAATGAACCCAAAGTCTATCGTATGCGATACCTTCGATTTCTCCGTTGTCATCATAAATAACAAATTCATTAAATCCTAATTCTTCAACCTCTTCCGCTATTAAGCCAGTATGTCGACTAAGTTTAAAAGTATCATCAGATAACTTTTTACCACTTTCCAATTCTTTAGCCATTATTTCCGATTCATATTTGTCAAACCATGTACGAATTGGAAGCTTTAAAATCTCTTTTGAATGACTGAACTGATCGTCTTCATTGATGTATTGATTTTCGATTGAAATTTTATACTTTTTGGCAGAAGTAGCACGCCCAATTGTTCCAGCAGAAGTAATGTGTAAGTTAGCAGGTGCTGAATAAGTACGCTTATAAATAGAATTAGAAGCGACTCTATCGCCAGCATTATCAGAACCTACCGCCAATAAATCATAACTTTGAATGCTAACGTAACTATTTCCATCTCTTCGTTTAACTATGTTGAATTTGCCCATACCTGACTCAATTGTAGCGTCTCCGCCTGTAGCATAGTCACCATTAACGACTTGAACCAATCCTTTATTGCTACGTTTAGAAAATCTTAATCCAGCACCGTACTTATAGTTTTCATCTGAACCAAACATGATATAACCGTCAGTTTCGTATGCACTATCAGCGTTTGATAATGTGAATGCGAATCGGTTTAAACCAGGTTTATTTTTGGTGTTCGGAGATAAATATATCGGTGCTTCTCTACTTTCAATATTAGCTGAAGCATATGAATCGATAATAATTCGGTTGTAGTCAGATGTTAAAGCGACTACACCGCCATAAGAATTGATTGTTATGCCATTCATACCGCTATCACTGTAAGTTTTATCCCACCATTGAATAGTACCGGATGAACCTCCGTCTTCGCCTTCTCCATCAATATATGTTGAAATACCAAAATGTGACATATAAAGTGAACCGCCTGCGGTATTATTTCTAAACCTTAGATGTCCATCTTTAAGACGTGTGAATATATCATCGGTTGATCGTTTGCCTTTCCAAGTTCGTTGTACGATTCCGCCAAGTTCAATAAAATCATTTTGAACTTGTACATAACGGTTAGCATTTCCGCCTTTAATACCAATTCTATTCACATTGATGTCAAGACCTTCATTTGATAAGTTTAGGCTATTAACAATGTCATTTTTACCAACTTTGTTATTAATATTATTTGCGACTACATTAAATTCTCTATTCGCTGTTATATCAACTTTATCGCCACTAATTTTCACGCCATCTTTATCAATAGTATGTGAAGTAATCGCCCCATTTTCGTCATACCTTAAATAGATGCCTTTCATAGCATTTACAGTGATGTCTGCTAACACTCTTGATAGTGTTCTTTTAGAAGCATTAAACTCTTCTTTTGTAGTTCTTAATTTGATTTCCTTACCATTTTGTATAATTTGAGAACCATAGCGAGTCAATGTTTTCCTCTGTGCATCTGTGCTTTCTTTGACCTTGTTGTCTGTATAAGCATTAGCTTTCTTTTCAGCGTTTCTAGCCTTTAGTTCTGCGTTTTGTTTTGCCTCTTCAAGTTTAGCTTGAGCATCTTGTATAGCGCGTTGCTCTTCTTCCGAAATTTTACCATCAGCATACGCTTGCGATTCCTTCTCTTTAAGATCATCTTGAGCATCAATGTATGATTTTAAAGCTTCTTGCGCTTCTTGATTTGCTTGTTCAATACTTGCTTTAATCTCAGGATTATTGGACAAATCACTTAACTGGTCATCAGTATATTGTTTTTGTTCTTCCAATCCGTTTCGATATTCGTTTAACGTAACTTTATCTTTGATTTCACCTTTTAAAGTCGTTCTCTCAGCTTCAGCAGTATCTAAACGTTCAACAATACCGTCTTTGTCTGTTTTATAGTCCGATGTTTTTACATAGTCACGTAATTGTTCTTTTGTGGATTCTCTAGCTGCTTCAATAGCTGATTTAACAACATTAGGTTCTCCGACTAACTGCAAATCTTCATTCACCGTTAAACCAAATTTTGTTGCTATTATTTCCAACGCTTCTTTATATTTTTCATCAGTGTATTGTGACTGTAATAATTTAAATCTATCTGAAATGGCGATTTTGACATCTTCTACATCTGTATAAACATCTTGTAATTTCTTTCTATACTCAAGAAATAAAGTTTTTGTATCTACCAACCGACCAATCGTTGCAGTTTCGGGTGTCATAGATTCTAAATTATTTTTAATTTGATTATAAACATCAATCACAGCGTCTAAACTTGCTTGTAAGTCCGCTTTCAAATCATTATCTACTAAGTACTCGCTATTCAGTAATTCTGTAGCTTCTGACAAAAGACTAGCGTGTTGTATAGATAAATTAATAAATATATTGTTTAATTCACTGAATAGCGCTTTCTCTCTTGTTATACCACCTAATTTTTCAACATCATTTGGTGTTTCTTCAATCCATCGACCATTCCAATATCTACGCAAGACAGCAACATCAGGGTTACTTGTATCATACCAAAGCATATCATTGACTGGATTTTCTGGCGGTGTATCACTTTTGTGTATTTTGCGTTCAAAGTATTCTAATTCACTATCTACAACATCTTTTACTATAGTGTTGATATTGCTAATATTATCGTTTAACTTTTGATGTATTATGTTCAATCGCTTGTTAAACTCTTCTCGTAATTCTGATTCTTTGAACTCTTTAGGTTGACCGAATGTATATGTGCTATTTTCTGAAATTATGTTATATTCTTCGGCAATAACTTCTGCCTCTACATACAATGGCGGGTTAAAATCTCTATGTTTTACTCTGACTGTATCACCAATTGATATAATCTCGTGCGGATACGTAACTTCCAAATCAGTAGAAGTAATCTCATATGACATAACTGCCGACTTACGTTTATTTAACTCTGTTTTGGCTAAAGAACGCAACCGTGTTTCATTCATATTTTGATCATCTGATTGAGGTTCGTATATTCCCCAAATATAACGGGTAGGTAAGTTGAATTGACTTTGTGCTTCGTCATCTGTCACAACTAACTCTAAACGCTTTCCTTTGTCGTTTTCGGGTCCCACAGCAATTAATGCTGCTTTGATTTCTGACATATCAATCTTCCTAGTTAACCCAACCAAATCTTTACCATACTCAATTTCTTTACCTTTGAATAAGCTGTTTTTCTTTTTGAGTACCACATATCTACCTTTGACGGTATTAGAACTAAGCTCTATATAAAAATCCAATACCATTTTATAGGTTGTACATAATTGCTTTAAAACTTCATATCTAGTTTGATAAGAAGTCCATGACGTAGTACGTAAGCCATCGTATTCGGTTTGTTCAGAAACTTCCCAACCTGTATCACTCAACACATCTTTCAATGCTTCTGAAGTTATCTTTTTCTCAAATTTGCCTGGTGCATACGGTTTAGCTGTTGTTATATCAGCAAGATAAGACGCTATACATTCTATCTCTGTGTAGCCGTCCATCGTATCTTGAACCCAGTTAATAATAAATTCACGCCATTGTTTGTTTGAATCCCTTATAATAACACGATGTCGTTCACGGAACTTTTCAGCTCTTTCTGATGATATGAGCAGTTCAAGTATTTCTGAATTGTCATTAACATTACGTTTATGAATCGCTCTAACTAAGGAAGGGTCATCAGTAGAAAGGAAATCTATAATCTTGTCGTTAAAATCTAAAACATGTATCACACTCTCATCTCCTTTCTATAAATATCTATCTTGCCATTTAACCGTCGTATCAAAGACGTTTTCAGGTTGTATGATTAATTCACTGTACCCAGAATCAACATTGAAATAATTACTTCCAAACGATTTCTCGCTCAACATTGGTTCCTCATTGATGACAACACTTTTTGCTTGCATATCTATTTTCACTAAATCACCTTTTTGTATAATGACATCCCTTGCGCCTTTCGGTTTCGGTAGAATCTCCGTATTGAATGAACCTAATCCATTCATCTCCATCCACTTATAACCGTTATACTTCGCACTATAGATAGCTATGATAGAAGCTGGACGCTGATAAAACTTACCGCCATCTATCCACTCTTTCTCATCCATATCAATAGGTTTACGTCTATCTGGGTCTTTAATGTGATCAAATTTCCAAGTTTTAATAGAAAATTTATTACCTACTCTTCTGAGCCGCATATAAACAACGATTCTGTCCAAGTTATACATTATCGGTTTATTCTGATAGTCGTATATCTTTTTGGGGTCTCCTTTTTGGTTATACAACGTAACAACAATATGTCCTATTTTTCTATCATGATATTTATTTTCATAACCAATAGAAGCAAGTAACTTACCATCACTATCATAAATATGTTGTGCTGTTCTTCCGGCACCTTTACCTTTTTGTTCAACAATACATTTATAGGTAATTTGAAAATCTGTCATCGCTTTAGGGAGCCCTCGTTTCGTGCCAGCACCAACCCAACCTTTTGCATCAGGAAAATTAGTTGCTTTATATCCTTCGCCAAGATTGGATATCACAAAGTCACCGCCGACCTTACCACCTAAATCATTACTTGGAATATCTTCAGTAATCATCTTAGTCCAACCTTTGAAATCACGAAACTCACTATGATAAACAGGAGGCATGTAATCCTTAACTTCTTTGGTTACCTCATCATCACCAACCATAAAATAATCTTCATCATTTTTAGTGATCATAAAGTAACTAGATGGTTTAATTGCTCGGGCTTCAACAATTAAAGGAGTGTCAGCAGTCCCACTATTTACAACTGAAACTTGGTCTGAAATCGCAGTATTTTTATTTCCTGTTACTGAATATTTGTAAGGGTCTGTTAGTACTACTTTGATAGTGAACTTCACTGAACCTCTTGGGTTTTTCGGTAATTTTAATGGTCCATCAAAGTATGCAAACCAATACCAGTTTTGAGATTTGAATTTAAGTTTTTTCGGCTTTAAATTGTCAATATCAAAAAATTCAACTAACTCTTCCAATATATCGTCATGCGTTTTTTGTCCACCTGGCGCCAAGACTTCATTTCTAATTATTAGAGGTAATTCAAATTCGATATCATTTAGATAACGAGCTTTAGCAATAGAACCTGTTCTACCTTTCACACTTTCTTTTTCAGTAACAAAATTAAAAGAGGGTATCTCAAACCCTCTTTGTACAACTAACCATTCAATGGTTTTATTGTCTATTTGAATTGTATCTTGCATTAGATTATCGTGCCTCCTCTTCTAAATCTAACTCTTGTAGATTCGTGACGCTCTCGTTTATCGATAGAATTATTTACCTCATCTTCAAACACATACTTATTAATAACTGGTTCGTAATCCTTATCTGCAATAACTTGATTAGACTCAACCAAACTAACCAAACAATTAATAACCGCATCCAGTTTATTCTCCAATGTATGAATATAGTTTGTATCACTATTACTTATACTTGGATTTGGTAAGTTGTTTGGTCGCTTATTTTTAGAGCGGTTATCAATATCGTTAGCAGCTAAAGCTAATAATTTGTGTGCTTCGTTCGCTCTACTTGGATCAGTAGGTATTATCCACTCTGGATATCCTTCTTCCCCTAAGTGGTACAATCCGTTATAGACTTTGCCACCAGTAGCATATGCGTAATCACCAGCGCGTTTGAACGCAGCTCTCCATGAGCCTGTTCTTGGTACCCATTTACCCACAATATATCTCATAGCCGATATAGCTTGATGAGTTGGGTTGAGAGGATTATTGTAACCCGACTTTGCGTACGCTCTAAATGAAGGATCTATCATTTGGAACATACCTCTTGAAGGTATACCAGCTCTTGCGTTGCTATCCCAATTATTGACTGCATTAGCTGTATAATTGGATTCACGACTCGCAACACGCATCATTTCGTGTGTAATCCAGCTAGCTTTGTATTGACCTCCAAGTATATTTTGAGCTGTTCTAATCGCTCTGCGCGCATTT